>JAYTCN010000320.1:0-1506 GCA_043736475.1 Paracoccaceae bacterium | reverse complement strand
AGCACTATGCCAACAGCCAGGAATACATCGCCTATCAGGCGGCGTTGGCCGACCAGCCCGATCTGTGGTGCAAGTTCAGCGAGAAATACATCAACTGGCGCCAGTTGGAGATTTTGGGTCTGATGTCGAAGGGAAACTGGGCGTGAGTGTCGGCTTCGTCATGCTGTGCCACACGGCGTTGGAACGCGCCGCCGAGGTTGCCCGACATTGGGCGGAGCGCGACTGCCCGGTGGTCATCCATGTCGACAAACGGGTGAAAAAGCCGGTCCATGACAAGCTGGTCGCGGCGCTGTCAGATCTGAACAGCATCCGGTTTTCCAGCCGCTTTGCCTGCGAATGGGGCACTTGGGGGATCGTTGCGGCAACGCAGGCGGCCGCGACGGTGATGTTGCAGGACTTTCCAGACGTCCGGCATGTGTTCCTCGCCTCGGGGTCATGTTTGCCGCTGCGACCGGTCGAGGAGTTGAAAGCCTATCTGCAATCACGGCCGCGGGTGGATTTCATCGAAAGCGTGACGACCGGGGATGTTGGCTGGACAATCGGGGGGCTGAATGTCGAGCGGTTCACCCTGCGCTTTCCGTTCAGTTGGCGCAGTCAGCGGCGGCTGTTTGATGGCTATGTGCGGTTGCAGCGCAAGGTCGGCTACAAGCGGCGCGTGCCGGATGGGCTGGTGCCGCATCTGGGCAGCCAGTGGTGGTGCCTGACGCGGCAAACCCTGTCGGCCATTCTGGAAAGCCCGGACCGGGATGAGATTGACCGTTATTTCAGGCGGGTGTGGATCCCGGATGAGAGCTATTTCCAGACCATGGTGCGGCAGTATTCGGCCAATGTCGAAAGCCGGTCGCTGACGCTGTCGAAGTTCGACTATCAGGGTAAGCCGCATATCTTTTACGACGACCACCTGCAATTGCTCCGGCGGTCCGATTGCTTTGTTGCCCGCAAGATCTGGCCACAGGCTGAAAAGCTGTATCAGACGTTCCTGCATGGCGATGTGGCAGGGCAGGCGACGGCGGAGCCCAATCCGGGCAAGATCGACCGGTTGTTTTCCAAGGCGGTGGAGCGCCGGGTCAGGGGGCGGCCCGGGCTCTACATGCAAAGCCGGATGCCGAACGAGAACTGGGAGAATGGGCGGACGGCGGCGGCCTATTCGGTGTTCGAAGGCTTTGGCGAGCTGTTCGAGAATTTCGACACCTGGCTGGGCAAGATTGCCGGCACCCGCGCCCATGGTCATCTTTATGCGCCGGATCAGGTGGAGTTTGCCGGGGGCGAGACGGTGTTCAACGGGGCGCTTTCGGACAGCGCCAAGATGCGCGACTATGCGCCGAAGAACTTTCTGACCAATCTGATCTGGAACACAAGGGGTGAGCGGCAGTGTTTCCAGTACGGCCCGCGCGACAACCAGGAAATCGGCTGGTTCATGTCGGGCGACCCGAATGCGCAGATTTCGGTCATCTCGGGCGCCTGGATCATCCCGCTGTTCCATTCGAACCAGAATTTCGGTGACAT
>JAYTCN010000319.1:0-1508 GCA_043736475.1 Paracoccaceae bacterium | reverse complement strand
TTGCCAGGCCTTTCGTCTTTGCCGGGTGGCGCAGACACCTGCCGAAACCATTCGGTTCGGCTCCTGCCGCCACCCGTGCCGGTGAAAATGTTTCACGTGAAACAGGCGTCGATGAATTTTGCCACGGCATCGGCCCGGTGGCTGATCGCGTTTTTCACGGTCGGATCCATTTCACCCATGGTCAGTTCGTGCCCGGCGGGCCGAAAGATCGGGTCGTAGCCGTGACCGAATTTTCCCCGCATCGGCCAAACGATCTGCCCAGCCAGTCGCCCTTCAAAGACCTGCTCGCGGCCGTCCGGCCAGGCCAGGGCCAACACGCAACAGAACGTTGCTTCCCGGGGGGCCGGCGCCCGAATCGCCTCCAGAAGTTCCCAGGTCTTGGTCATCGCGGCGCGAAAATCCCGACCCCGCCCACCCTCGGCCCAATCCGCAGTATAGATCCCCGGCGCACCCCGCAAAGCCGCAACAACAAGTCCCGAATCGTCCGCCAGCGTTGGCAAGCCCGATGCGTCAACTCCGGCTCGCGCTTTCAATCGGGCATTGCCGACAAAAGTCAGCTCGGTTTCCTCCGGTTCCGCCAACCCCAAGTCCTTCAACGACCGCAGTCTGGTGCCATAGGGCGCAAGAAGCTCGGAAAACTCCGCCATCTTGCCGGCGTTGCCTGTGGCGACAAGCAGCTCAGCGTCGCGCAACCCCGCCATCACGCCGCCCCGATGGCCTGCGCCTGCGCCCGCACCAATTCGGCCACACCGGCCTCGGCCAGATCCAGCAGGTTCGCCATTTCAAGCCGCGAAAAAGTTGCCCCTTCAGCCGACATCTGGACCTCGATCATCTTTCCCCGACCGGTCAGCACAAAATTGCCATCGGTCCCGGCGGCGCTGTCCTCAAGATAGTCCAGATCAAGCACTTCCTGCCCGGCATAGATCCCGCAAGACAGCGCCGCGACATGGTCGAGCATCGGATCGCTGACAATGGTTCCGGCTTTCAACAACTGCGTCATGGCCAGACGCAACGCCACCCAGCCGCCGGTGATCGCGGCGCAGCGCGTCCCGCCATCGGCCTGAATCACGTCGCAATCCACCACGATCTGTCGTTCACCCAAGGCCGAACGGTCGACGCCGGCCCGCAGCGACCGGCCGATCAGGCGCTGAATCTCCTGCGTTCGACCCGATTGCTTGCCCGCAGCGGCCTCGCGCCGGGTCCGGCTGTTGGTCGCGCGCGGCAACATGCCATACTCAGCGGTCACCCAACCCAGACCGGTACCCTTCAGAAACGACGGCGGCCTGTCCTCGATCGTCGCGGTGCACAAAACATGGGTTTCGCCGACCTTGATCAGGCAGGACCCTTCAGCATGTTTCATCACGCCGGTCTCAATCGACACGTGGCGCATTTCGTTCAGCTTGCGGCCTGAGGGGCGCATGATCCACCTTTTTCTTGTGATGCGCCAGATATCCGCGCCAACGCTCCACATGCAAGCCCGATTGACGCCACATCCCGCCCGTCCCAAA
>JAYTCN010000318.1:0-1509 GCA_043736475.1 Paracoccaceae bacterium | reverse complement strand
CGGCGCGCAGCAAAACGGAGCCTGGAACCAGATGCGCCCCTATCTGGAGGCGCTGACGTCCAATGGCTAAACCACCCAAGGATATCGCGGCCTCGGTACGGCAATGCACTCCCTTTGTGGCGGTTTTCGACAAAATAACTTGAAATGCTGCACTTATCGACTTCATTGCTTGCTTTTCGACCTTCCCGCAGTATGTTGATTTTCGACAATGCAGCTTCCCCTGCTGTGCCTTTCGTCCACGATGAGGGTTCTTCAACAAATGGATGTCCCGATACAGACCCCAGCCTTTTTCCAAAACGAGCCGCTTCCGGAAAGCGCAGAGCTTGTGGGCTGGGCAGCTTTGGTCGAATTCTTTGGTGTTAGGGCACCTGTTCGGCAACTCTCATGCGTCTCCGGCAAGCATGTAGGCGGCAACAAGCGGTCGGAAGGCCCGTGGGAACTGTTCGACAAGCTTTATCGGCCAGATCCGACCCTGCTGGGCCATTTGACCTTTGCGCTGCGCCACGAGAGCATGGACCTTCTGATCCTGAAACGGGTTCTGGAGGCTGCACCGCAATCGGCGCTGACCCGGATCGTGCAGGCCGCCCCCACCGGCGTCATCGCGCGAAGGATCTGGTTTTTCTACGAAACACTTACCGGGAACCGCCTGGACCTGCCGGACGCGCCTGCGGTCACAGCCATCGACGCCCTAGATCCCGCTCAGTACTTCACCTGGTTCCGAGGTTTCAGTTATCGCGGCGAACTGTCGGCGCGCCACCGGGTCCGCGACAATCTGCTGGGAACCGGCGCGTTCTGCCCCATCATCCGCAGAACAGCGAAGCTGGAAGCCTTCATCGCCAGTGATTTGTCAGGGCTGGCGCAGGAAATCATTGGTCAGACCGGCGCACAGATCATCGCGCGGGCAGCCAGCTTCATGCTGCTGGCCGACAGTCGTGCCAGCTTTGAGATTGAAGGGGAACGCCCTGCGGCCAACCGATTGGAGCGTTGGGGCAAAGCCGTGCTTGAGGCGGGCAAGCGGCCACTCAACCAAACGGAAATTTATCGGTTACACCGAATTCTGATCGGTGATGATCGTTTTACTCCAATCGGTTACCGCGAAGATGGTGTGTTCCTTGGCGAGCGCGACCACAATAATGAGCCATTGCCCGAGTTCATCGGTGCCCGGCATCAGGATGTTCCGGAGCTGATGACTGGACTAAATCTATGCAACAACCGGTTGCGCACTTCAGATCTCGATCCGGTGCTACAGGCGGCGGTCATCGCCTTCGGTTTCGTATATATTCACCCGATGGCGGACGGGAATGGTCGCCTCCACCGTTGCCTGATCCACCACGTGCTGGCCGAACGAAAGTTCACACCGCCCGGCATGGTGTTTCCGGTATCGACGGTCATGTTCGAACGGATCGACGATTACCGCAGCACGCTGCAGGCGGATACCGGGCCGTTAATGGATGCGATCGACTGGCGCGCCCTTCCAAATGGCAACGTCGATGTGACAAACGACACGAG
>JAYTCN010000317.1:0-1511 GCA_043736475.1 Paracoccaceae bacterium | reverse complement strand
ATGGGCGTCCCCCAGCGTGTGAATGAATTCGCCTGGCCCCAGCCCGGTCACCTGCGCCACCATGTGGGTCAGCAGCGCGTAGGAGGCGATGTTGAACGGCACGCCGAGGAAGATGTCCGCCGAGCGCTGGTAGAGCTGGCAGGAGAGCTTGCCGTCGGCCACATAGAACTGGAACAGGCAGTGGCATGGCGGCAGCGCCATCCGGTCGACGTCGGCCGGGTTCCACGCCGTTACGATCAGGCGGCG
This sequence comes from Paracoccaceae bacterium, assembly GCA_043736475.1. GTDB lineage: Bacteria > Pseudomonadota > Alphaproteobacteria > Rhodobacterales > Rhodobacteraceae > JANMOK01. Next base: position 1,265 of record JAYTCN010000317.1, on the reverse strand, counting down.
CGAATCGGGGTTCTTGCCGATCCGCGAGATGACGTCCGCCAACTGGTCGATGGCCGATCCGTCGCGGGCGGGCCACGAACGCCACTGCGCTCCGTAAACGGGACCGAGATCGCCGTTGGCGTCCGCCCATTCATCCCAGATTTTGACTTTGTTGTCATGGAGATACTGGATATTCGTATCACCCCGGATGAACCACAGCAGCTCATGGATGATGGAGCGCAGATGCAGCTTCTTGGTGGTGACCAGCGGAAAGCCTTGCGCCAGATCGAAGCGCATCTGGTGGCCGAACACCGACAGCGTCCCCGTCCCCGTGCGGTCCCCCTTGCGGTGGCCGTGCTCGCGGACATGGCGCATGAGGTCGAGATATTGTTTCATGGCGAGCTAGTTAGACGATTCCGCAACGACTGGCGACACGCATGAGACAATCAGGCAATGTATCCGAAATTCATCGCCTCGTTCTTGTTGTGTATGCAGCGCAGATAATAGTCCGCGATATCCTTCGCGGACTGGTCGACGTTTGGATTCCGCTTGATGACATGAACTTCGGTGGCAGCAAAAACCTTAGTCTCCTTCGCAACCTTTGACCCAACATAGAACGACACCAAGCCGGTAGCGTTCGATGCGTAGATGCCCGACAGCGCGCGCCAGACGATAAACCCGTTCGCCTCCCACGGAATGACCGATCCGAAGGAGTTGGCCCAGGCCAACAGGTTTGGAAAGGACTGTCCGCTTAGCGCAATGCTTCCAAGTATGTCAGAGATCATGTCCTTGTCGGCGATCTGCGGATCACTTTTCTTGAGTGCCTCGAGTTCCCGCCACATGTCTTTGAAGAATTTTCCCGCGAACAGGATCGTCTTGTCCGGCCTCGCCCGAATGCGGGCGCGAATTCCCGGATTCTTGCCGAGAAACTGAAGAAAAGCCCGGGTCTGAGTCGTCATTGTCATGAGGAATCCTCCATCCCCCAGCAGGTTGAAACCACTTGAGCTGCAGCGCAATGCGTCTGAGCTGGCGCGAAATCGTTGCATTCGACGTCCCAATGGTTATATTGAGTGTGTCAACCCCGCAAGGGGCATGACTATGGTGATAAACGGTTACCGCAATAAACCTATCGGACCCGGGGGCAGTACCCGGCGCCTCCACCACCGACCGCCGATGTCAGCGCAATCGGGCGGCCGGTGATGGGGGCGAAACAGGATCGACGAGGGTGTAAAGGGTTGCTTTTTGCCCGTGATGGTACCGACGTTATCGGGCTAAACTTATAGTTG
>JAYTCN010000316.1:0-1515 GCA_043736475.1 Paracoccaceae bacterium | reverse complement strand
GCCTTATTTGGCGGCGGACCCGAGGCCAGTTCACGTCGGGCTTGACCGATGTTCACGACTTGTTCATATTTGACCCATGCCAGATGACCTGAAACCTCTTGCCCTGAAACCCGGCCAGCTTTTGGCCCGGGGCGTGTGTCGCCACCTGCTGACCCATGATTTTGTGAGTGTCGAGGAACTGACCCCCATCGGCGGATTGCGCGTCGATGTCATGGCCTTGGGACCAAAGGGCGAGGTCTGGGTGATCGAATGCAAGTCGGGCCGCCTGGATTACCTGACTGATCACAAATGGCAGGGCTACATGGAATGGTGTGACCGGTTCTTTTGGGCCGTCGATGCCGATTTTCCGACCGAATTATTGCCCGAGGCTACCGGCCTGATCGTGGCCGATGCCTATGACGCCGAAATCATCCGCATGGCCCCCGAGGCGAAATTGCCCCCGGCCCGCCGCAAAGTGATGGTGCAAAAGTTCGCCCGTCATGCAGCACTACGCCACCACGCCGCCCGCGATCCGCAGTTCAGCGCTTTTTCCTGGACATAGCCCGGGCCGCTTTGGCCGCCTGCAAAATCTCACTGGCGATATCCTCGGCTTCCTCGGGGTCGAAATCCATCGGAATTTCAAAGCCGTTGCCTTCGACAAAAATCCGCACCATGCCTTGATCGGTCGGACCGATCTGCAGGTTTGCTTCGATGTCGCGTTCGGTGTCGATGCCCATGGCTGCTCTCCGATGATTGCCCGATGTCCCTAGCGCGGGGCGGACCGGGTTGGCAATACTGCGACGGATCGGCTCTTGCATTCGCGGCCCCCCAAGGCTAATCCACGTTTCAGAAGACTTATCGCAATTCCGGACGCTGAACCGGTGTCCACTTAAGCTGGAATTGCTTGCAGTGCCGCGTTAGCTCAGTTGGTTAGAGCGCTTGATTGTGGATCAAGAGGTCCCCCGTTCGAGCCGGGGACGTGGTACCACCCCCCAACTTTTCTGCCTTTCCCCCGCATGGCCTTTGCCGGATAAGGCCGGGCATGCACGCTGCCCTGCCCATAGATGCCGCCCTTCCCGACCTGCTGGATGCCTTGCGCGGCAGTGGTCGGGCCGTATTGCAGGCCCCGCCCGGTGCGGGCAAAACCACCCGTGTGCCGCTGGCGCTGCTGGGGCTGGTCAGCGGCCGAATCGTGATGCTGGAACCACGCAGGCTTGCCACCCGGGCGGCCGCCGAACGGATGGCCGACGCCTTGGGCGAACCTGTTGGCCAAACCGTGGGGTACCGGATGCGTGGCGCGGCCAAGGTCTCAATCCGGACCCGGATCGAAGTGGTGACCGAAGGCATTCTGACCCGCATGATCCAGTCTGATCCTGAACTGACCGGGATCGGCGCGGTGATCTTTGACGAATTTCACGAACGATCCCTGCATGCCGATCTGGGCCTTGCCCTGTGCTGGGAGGTGCGCGGTGCCTTGCGCCCGGACCTGATGATGCTGGTGATGTCGGCCACGCTGGATGCGGGACCCGTGGCCGC
>JAYTCN010000315.1:0-3757 GCA_043736475.1 Paracoccaceae bacterium | reverse complement strand
GCCTTGGCCGCCGATTTCAGCGCCGCCACCGCCGATTCCCACGCCTGCGCCGAACAGCGGCCGGGATGCGGAAAATCGAGCACCAGAATGGCGGCGTCATAGCCGGCCTGCATCATCGTCGTGTAAGCTGCGGTCATCTTGCCGACATCGGCCCAGATGAAGGTGTGATAATCGAACGGGTTTGCGATTGTAACCATCGGACCCAACAATTCGGCCAGTTCCGCCGCCTGTCTCGCCGCAGGCTGCGGCCATTGCAAGGGCAATCCAGCGGCCAAATCTGCCATCAATCCTGCCTCACCGCCCGAGCAGGACATCGACACGACCCGGTTGCCTTTCAACGGCCCGTGCATGTGCAGGAATTTCAGCGTCTCAACCAGTTCGGGAATGTCGTTGACCTCGGCCACAGCGCAGCGTTTCAGGAATGCCGACGACGCCGCCCCGGCCCCTGCCAGCGCGGCGGTATGCGAGGCCGCCGCAGCCCGCGCCCCTTCGGTCTTGCCGGATTTGAGCGCAACGACCGGCTTGCCGAGACGCTGCGCCTGACGGGCCATGGCAAGGAAAGCCGCCGCGTCACCGATTCCTTCCAGATACATCCCGACCGCCGTCACCCGGGGGTCAGCCAGCATTGCAAGGGCAATCTCCGCCGGGCCGGTCTGCGCCGCATTGCCAACGCAGGCAACATAGGCCACCGGCAAGCCGCGCTGCTGCATCGTCAGGTTGACGGCGATGTTGGAGCTCTGCGAAATCAGCGCCACACCCCGTTCCACCCGCCGCCCGCCATGCTGGTCCGGCCACAGGGGTGCGCCATCGAGGTAGTTGATCAGCCCGTAACAATTTGGTCCCAGGACCGGCATGTCACCCGCCGCCGCCACCAGCCGAGCCTGCAAATCATCTTCGCCAGTTTCGGCAAAGCCGGCGGCAAAACAGATCGCGCCACCGGCGCCGGTTCGGGAAAGTTCGCCGATCATCTCGACCGCCGCCTGCCGGTTTACCCCGATGAAGGCAGCGTCAGGCGGCGATGGCAAATCAGCCAGCGAACGGAAACAAGCCACGCCGCTGATGAAATCGCGCTTCGGGTGCACCGGCCAGATATCGCCTTTGAAACCCATCTTGATGCATTGGGCGATCACGTTTTCCGCCCAGATGCCGCCAAGGACCGCGATGGATTTCGGCCGGAGCAGCCGCGCCAGGTCGCGGGTCATCGCGGTGTCAGCGCCGGGCGCGGCCCCGCCTTGCCGGAGGCAGATTCCGTCAAATCGCGCCGGGATATTTGTGAACAGATGCGGCTGCCAACCCCAAGCCGTTGGGATTGGCTGCCTTCTTCTGTTTCGGTCATCGGCGTCCCCGCCTCTACCGTGCCTGCAATATGACCGCTCATGGTTAATATCCGGTTTCTACTGTTCGCAACCATCCATCTTTATCCACCGTGGCCACGCAGCAATTCGCGGCTGATGATATGACGCTGGATCTCGGACGTTCCCTCCCAGATACGCTCGACGCGGGCATCGCGCCAGATCCGTTCCAAGGGCAGTTCCTCCATCAATCCCATGCCGCCGTGAATCTGGATTGCCTCGTCGGCGACCATGGCCAGCATTTCGGTTGCTTTCAGTTTCGCCATCGCCATATCGCCGTCGGTCACTGTTCCCGCATCGTATTTCCAGGCGGCTTCCAGCAACATCAACTCGGCGGCTTTCATCTCCACCGCCATGTCGGCGAGCTTGAACGATACACCCTGGAACTTGCCAATTTTCTGGCCGAACTGCTCGCGGCTGGCCGCCCAGTCGAGCGCATGGCCAAAAGCCCGCTGCGCCCGGCCCAGCGCGGTGGCTGCAACCTGCAACCGGGTCGCCCCCAGCCAGCTGTTCGCCAGTTCAAAGCCCTTGTGCACCTCGCCCAACACCGCATCGCCGGGCAGTCGACAATCGTTGAATTCGAGGATGGCGTTGGTATAGCCGCGATGGCTGACGTTGCGATACCCATCGCGCACGGTAAACCCCGTTGTGCCTTTATCAACCAGAAATGCGGTGATTTTCTTGCGTTTGCCGCGTGACGTATCTTCCTCGCCGGTCGCCATGAAAGCGATGGCAAAGCCCGCAATATCAGCATGCGAAATGAAATGCTTGGTGCCATTCAGCACCCAATCGGTCCCGTCCTGACGGGCCGAAGCCTTCATGCCGCGCAAATCCGACCCGGCCCCCGGTTCGGTCATCGCCAGACAGTCCCAGGTCTCGCCGCGCACGCAGGGTACCAAGTAGCGTTTGATCTGTTCGGGCGTTCCGGCGCACAGGATGTTGGAGGGCCGCGCCACGCAGGTCCAGTGCAAGGCATAGTTGGCCTTGCCCAGCTCGCGCTCGTACAGCAGCCAGGTCAGGGTATCGAGACCGGCACCGCCGAATTCCTCCGGCACATTGGCCGCATAAAGCCCCGCTGCAATCGCCTTGGCTTTGACTTCCTCGATCACCTCGCGGCGCAAAACCCCGGTGCGCTCGACCTCGGCCTCATGTGGATAAAGTTCGTTTTCAACAAAAGCCCGCGTCGTCACGACGATCATCTTTTGTTCGTCAGACAGCGCGAAATCCATCAAACCCCGCCTTTCAGCCGCGCGTCATGCTCGTTCAACAACGCCCCGGCACCCCAATTGCGTTCTTTCAGCGCCCGCATCATGCCAACCAGATTGTCGTCGCGAATCCGCTCCAATTCGCGGATCGTGTATTTGCCCGATTGCGCATCGGACTGGTCGGCGATGGTTCTGACCAATTCGTCGGTCAGTTCCGGCACATCGGTCAGTTTCGTCCAAGGCCAATGCAGGGCCGGACCGAACTGAGCCAGGAAATGCGCCATGCCCGCCTCGCCGCCGGCGACGCGGTAGGTCTCGAACAGGCCCATCTGGCCCCAGCGCAGTCCAAAGCCGAACCGGATCGCGTCGTCGATTTCTTCGGTGGTGGCGACACCGTCCTTGACCAGCCAAAGCGCCTCGCGCCAGACCGCCTCGAGAAAGCGGTCGGCGATATGGGCGTCGATCTCCTTGCGCACATGCAGTGGTTTCATGCCGATGGCGGTGAGGATGTCCTTGGCCTTGGCGATGGTTTCGGGCGCATTGGCCGGGCTCGGCACAACTTCGACCAGCGGCAGCAGATAGACCGGGTTGAACGGGTGGGCAACGAGAATTTGGCCAGGGATCGCCGCGCCTTGCTGCAGCGCCGACGGTTTGAAGCCGGACGTGGACGAGCCGATGATCGCGTCGGACGAAGCCGCCGCTTGAATCTGCGCATAGACCTTGTGTTTGAGGTCCAGCCTCTCCGGCACTGCCTCGGTGATCCAAGTGGCACCGCTCACCGCCAAGGCCAGATCGGAATGCAAAGTCAACGTGCCTTCAACCGACATCGCCACATCGGCCAGTTTCGGCAGCGATGCCCGCGCATTGGCCAAAACCTCGCCAATCTTGCGATCGGCTTGCGGATCGGGGTCGAACACTTGCACATCCCAGCCATGCAGCAAGAACCGCGCCGCCCAGCCGCCGCCAATGACGCCACCGCCGATTACTGCTGCAATGCTCATTTCGGTGCCCTTTTCGTCAAGCCCAGTTTCTTGCGAACTTCCTCCGGCCCGATCACCCGCGCCCCCAGCCGCTCGACGATGCCAACCGCGCGGTCCACCAGCGCCTCGTTGGTCGCCAGCACGCCTTTGCCGAGCCACAGGTTATCCTCCAGCCCGACCCGCACATTGCCGCCGGCGATCACCGCTGCGGCGACATAGG
>JAYTCN010000314.1:0-1516 GCA_043736475.1 Paracoccaceae bacterium | reverse complement strand
CCGCCAGCAGCGCCTGCGCCGTGCAGACGTTGGACGTGGCCTTTTCACGGCGGATGTGCTGCTCGCGGGTTTGCAACGACAGCCGGTAGGCCTTGTTGCCACGGCTGTCGATCGAGACCCCGACGATCCGCCCCGGCATCGACCGCTTCAACTCGTCCTTGCAGGAAAAGAACGCCGCATGTGGCCCGCCATAGCCCATCGGCACCCCGAACCGCTGGCTTGACCCGACCGCAATATCCGCCCCCATCGCGCCGGGTTCCTTGAGCAGGCACAGCGCCAGCAGATCGGTGGCCACCACGGCAATCGCCTTGGCCGCGTGCAGCGCCGCAATTTCGGCCGAAAAGTCGCGGACATGGCCCAAGGTGCCCGGATACTGGAAGATTGCCCCGAACACCGCGCCGGCATCCATCGCCTCGGGCGCCCCCACCACCACCTCGATCGCCAGCGGCAAGGCGCGGGTCCTGATCACCGCAATGGTCTGCGGGTGACAGCCCTCGTCCACAAAAAACGCCCGCGCCTTGGACTTGGCGCAACGCTCGGCCATCGTCATCGCCTCGGCCGCCGCCGTCGCCTCGTCCAGCAGCGAGGCATTGGCCACCGGCAAGCCGGTCAGGTCCGCCACCATGGTCTGGAAATTCAGCAACGCCTCCAGCCGGCCCTGGGCAATCTCGGGCTGATAAGGCGTGTAGGCGGTGTACCACGCCGGATTTTCAAGGATGTTCCGCTGGATCGCCGGGGGCGTGAAGGTCCCGTAATAGCCTTGACCGATCAGTGACACCATCACCCGGTTGCGCGCGGCCACGGCCCGCATCCGCGCCAGCAGGTCCTGTTCGGACAGCGGTGCCCACCCCAACGATACCTTTTGGCGGATCGACTTTGGTACGGTTTCTGCAATCAGATCCTCCAACGTGCGCACGCCGACCGCGGCCAGCATCTCGTCCATCTCGGACGGCGACGGGCCGATGTGGCGACGGTTGGCGAAGTCGTAAGGGTTGTAGTCAACGGGTGTAAAAGTCATGATTCCACTTTCGAATCTTTGATCAGGCATATCTGGCGACAAAAGTAAGCTTCAGGCCCTGCTCTGCGTCGAAGATCAAGTCCTTGAAACGAAATACTCCGATGTAGCCATCGCGGCTCAGATCATCTGGGCCTTTGTCCTTTCGGACGACAACAGGTTCGTTTTCCTTCAATGCCCTTTCGAGTTCGCCAAGCCGCTTCGTACCCCAATCTTCCGGGCGTATTGGGGCCTCATACCGGTCCAACCCTACTCGGAAGCTGCTGTGGAGGTTGGCAAGCCATTTGCCCTCCACTTCGGGAACCCAACGACCGCGTTCTGGGTGGATGTTGACACGCTTCATGCTTTGCCTCAGGCGATCAGGTCCCTGTATTCGTCCTCGTCCATCAGGTCGTCCAGCACCGACAAGTCGTCCAGCTTCATCTTGAAGAACCAGGCAGCCCCCAGCGGGTCCTCGTTCACAAGGCCCGGATTGTCGACCAACAGGTCATTGACCGCGAC
>JAYTCN010000313.1:0-1518 GCA_043736475.1 Paracoccaceae bacterium | reverse complement strand
GCTTCCGACCCAGATCAATGGCGTGCGGATTGTGGGGATTGACGTGCCGGGGTTTGGAATACCGACCCATGCCGAAGCCAAGGATGTGCTGGCGGGCGCGATGCTGAAATACGCACGGGCGGAGATTGAGGCGGGGCCGGTGCAGGCGCCTGTGGCGGGGCGGTCTGATCGGCCGACGGTGACTTTGCTGGGCGAAATGTTCCCGGCGGATCCGATGATGATTGGTGCGATGTTGGCCCCTATGGGATTGGCGGCGGGGCCGGTGGTGCCTTGCCGCGAATGGCGGGAACTTTATGCGGCGCTGGATAGCGACGTGGTGGCGGCGATCCATCCGTTCTATACGGCGGCGGTGCGCGAGTTTCAGGCGGCGGGGCGCAAAGTGGTGGGATCTGCCCCGGTTGGGCGCGATGGGACAATGGGCTGGCTGGCGGCGATTGGAGATGCTTATGGCATTTCTGCCGACAAGATTGCAGCAACGCAGAATGCGTTTTTGCCAAGCATAACAACGGCTTTGGCGGCGAAGCAAATCAAGGGGCGGATCACGCTTTCGGGCTATGAAGGGTCGGAATTGCTGGTCGCCCGCCTGCTGATCGAAAGCGGGGCGGATGTGCTGTATGTAGGCACCGCTTGCGCGAGAACGCCTTGGTCGGAACCAGACCGCGAATGGCTGGAATCCAAGGGTGTGGCGGTGAAATACCGGGCCAGCCTTGAGGATGATTGTGCGGCGATGGAAGGGTTCCGGCCTGACCTTGCGATTGGCACTACGCCTGTGGTGCAAAAGGGGAAACAGCTAGGGATTCCAAGCCTTTACTTCACGAACCTCATCTCGGCACGGCCGTTGATGGGGCCAGCCGGGGCCGGGTCTTTGGCCGATGTGATCAACGGGGCCATCGGCAATTCGGCGCGCATGGAAAAGATGAAAGGCTTCTTTGAAGGGGTCGGCGTGGGTGATACGGCGGGCATCTGGGAAGGGTCGCCCAACCTGCGGCCAGACTTCCGGGCGGCGCATCAAAAGAAGATCGACAAGGCTGCAAAGCTGGCAAAATCGGAGGAAATGATATGATTTCCACCGTATGCAGCCCGTGCTTTATCTGTGCTTTTTCCGTGCATACGCCTCAGCACATGGGGGCAACCCCATGCTAGTGCAGGATCATGACCGCGCAGGGGGGTATTGGGGGGCGATTTATGCCTTTTGTGCCGTCAAGGGATTGCAGGTTGTGATCGACGGCCCGGTAGGGTGCGAGAACCTGCCAGTGACATCTGTGCTGCATTACACCGACGGTTTGCCGCCACATGAGCTGCCGATTGTGGTGACGGGGTTGGGCGAAGAAGAACTTGGCCGCGATGGCACCGAGGGGGCTATGCGCCGGGCGTGGAAGACCTTGGACCCGGCTTTGCCTGCGGTGGTGGTGACGGGTTCTATTGCCGAAATGATCGGTGGTGGTGTGACGCCAATGGGCACCAACATTCAACGGTTCCTGCCGCGCACGATTGATGAGGATCAGTGGGAATGCGCCG
>JAYTCN010000312.1:0-3764 GCA_043736475.1 Paracoccaceae bacterium | reverse complement strand
TCCGGCGCGAGCCGTCCTGCAGGCGCGAGGCCTGGACGATGAGGTTCACGGCCGAGGCGATCTGGGCGCGGCTGGCTTTGATCGGCATTTCGACCCCGGTCATGGCGATCATGTTTTCCAGCCGCGACAGCGAGTCACGGGCCGAGTTGGCGTGGACCGTGGTCATCGAGCCGTCGTGGCCGGTGTTCATCGCCTGCAACATGTCGATAACTTCGTCGCCGCGGGTCTCGCCGACGATGATGCGGTCGGGGCGCATGCGCAAGGCGTTGCGCAACAGGTCGCGCTGGCTGACCTCGCCCTTGCCCTCGACGTTCGGCGGGCGGCTTTCCATCCGGCCGACATGAATCTGCTGCAACTGGAGTTCGGCGGTGTCTTCGATCGTCACGATACGTTCATTGTCATCGATGAAACTCGACAGGCAGTTCAGGGTCGTGGTCTTACCCGAACCGGTACCGCCGGAAACGATGATATTCAGCCGGGTGGCAACGGCAGCCTGCAAATAGGCGGCCATTGCCTCGTTGAAGGCACCAAAAGCAATCAGCTGCTCAATGCCGAGTTTTTCCTTGGAGAACTTGCGGATGGAGACCAGCGAGCCGTCAACCGCGCAGGGCGGGACCATGGCGTTGAAACGCGACCCGTCGGCAAGGCGGGCGTCGACATAGGGGTGACTTTCATCGACCCTGCGGCCGACGGCGGAGACGATCTTGTCGATCACCCGCAGCAAATGGCGCTCATCGCGGAATTTGGTGTCGGTCAATTGCAGCTTGCCACCGCGTTCGACGAACACCTGTTGCGAACCGTTAACCAAAATATCGTCGACGGTCGGATCTTTCAGCAATGGTTCCAGCGGACCCAGACCGGTGACTTCGTCATAGAGCTCTTGGTTGAGTGTGTCGACCTCGGTGCCATTCAACACCATGTTCATTTCGCGCAGGCCTTCGCGGGCAATCGCGGCAATCTCACGCTTCAAGTCGATTTCGGCGGCCTTGTCGAGAACAGAAAGGTTCAGCGTTTCAAGCAGCTTGCGATGCAACAGCATCCTGGCTTCAAGCAAGCGTTCCTTGCGCTTGGAATCTTTTTGCTGTTCGGCGATCTGGTCAGGAGAAAGCTTTACCTTCTTCTGTTCCATACGCGAACGCACTGTCTCGGCGACATCGACGACTGCCGGGTCGATACTAGGCGGTACGACTTCTTCTTTGGAAAAACGGCGGAACATGAGTCAGTTTCCTTATTCAACCACGGCTGCTTTGTCGGCCTCAACCATATTGACGATCGATTCAGCAATGCGGCGGATTTCTTTGCGGAGCGGGTTTTTCGGCGCATTCTCGGCCAGAGGCAAACCTTGGTCGCAGGAGTTAGTCACGGCGCGCCCGCCATCCGGAAGCATGATTTTGATATCCACGCCCAGGCTCTCGGAAAGTCGCTTCACCCGGGATTTTCCGCTCAGATCGGTGAAACCCGGCGCCCGGTTCAAGGCAAACTGAACTTTTTCGAATGGCAAGTCTTCGGCTTTCAGCGCGCGCAGGAAGCGCAGCGTGTTTTGCGCCGATCGCATGTCGACTTCCAGCAACGCAAAAAAGGTTTCGGCTTTTTGCAGCACGTCATCGGTCCAGGCAACCAAAGCCTGTGGCAGATCGACGACGACAAAATCATAGGAGTTGGCGGCGATATCCAAAAGTTTCGACACTTCGTCCTTGCCAACAATATCCAGGGGAAGCGCGTCCATCGGCGCGGTCAAAACTGCGAGCCGCGATTTGAATGACGTCAAAGCTTGGGCGAGCGCGTCGTGGTCCATTGTCGACGCGTCGGTGATCAGCTCATAAATCGCCTCACGACGCGGCAAATCCAGGTAGGTCGCGACCGAGCCAAATTGAAAATTGAAATCGAGAAGTGCAACCCGCCGGTCCAGTTTCTTGGTGAAAATGGCCATTTCCCAGGCAAGGTTGACGGAAAAAGTCGACGCACCCACACCGCCCGACAGGCCGAATACCGGAATGATGACGCCATGACGATTGCGTTTGGCAGCAGCTGCACTGGGAACATTCGCCGACTTTTCGCGCAAACGCCTGACGGAATCGGTCAGGGCACCGTCGGGCAAGGGATACGGCGCAAAGTCGTCAGCGCCAAGTCGCATTAATTGGTGCAGTGCCATCGGCGAAAGGTCGCTCGCGATCAGGATGACGCGGACCCCCAAGGCTTTGGCGTTTTTGATGAAGGCCGATGCCGCGTCGAGATTCTTTTCGTCGTCGCGATCAACGGCGACAATCACGAATTCCAGTGCCTGCAAGTTTGATTTTTGCAGCGCCGCCGCGCCGTCCTTGAAATTGACCTGTCGCCAGGAACTGGAGAATTCATCGTCGAGATCTTCCACCAGCAAGTTGAATTTCTTGAAGTCGCGCGCTACCGCGAACGCCTCGGTGGGCTGTTCTCTCGATAAAATCAACGCCATTGCGGAAACCCCAGATCCTGATCCGGCCTGCACGAAGCCAACAAATAAATCGTTACAAAACAGCTTGGCCAATCAATCCTGCCAATGCGACTTAAATATGGCGTTGGCATGGCCCCAAACAGCTGTCAGCCCAGCGTTTGGCTGGGTCCGTTATAGCATTTCCGGAACGGGGTGCGAAAGGGCCGAATCCAGATCGACGGGGCGTTTCGCAATAAAAAAGGGCGCTGATTCGCGCCCTTTTCACACTCAGAATGGCCGCCGATTACCGCGGTGTCGTCGTCTGATCTGCCGTAACCTCGGCAGTCTTGCCCAGTACGTAGTCGGCATAGAGCAGGGCGGCACGCTTGCCGTCGAAATCGGCACCCTTAAAGCCGCCCGCGAAACCCGCGACCTGGGTCACGGCCCGGCGATTCAACCGCTCACGATTGCCGGAATTGACCAGAGGCTGGCTTTCTCCCGCCGAGACAACCGCTTCCACCCGGCTCCGGGAGACCCCTCGGGAAACCAGGTAACCGACGACGGTTTGCGCACGACGAAGGCCAAGGCCATCGTTGTAACTTTCGCTGCCCACTTGGTCGGTATGGCCATAGACACGGAACTTGATCATCGGGAACCCATTGATGAACTGTGCCTGGCGGTCAAGTATGGCCATTGCGGTTCCATCGAGCTCGGAACGATTGAACTCGAAGTTCACGACGGTCTGATGATCCTGGCCGAACCGAGAGTTCAGATCGGCCAAACCGCTGCCGGTCTGCACCAGCGCGTTTTGCGTCGATGCAAAGCCGAAGTTGCGATTGTTGTCGCGGAAATCGGTCGTGTACCCGCAAGCCGACAATGTCATTGCGAGGAAAGCTACGGATGTTTTTATCTTCATTTTCATGTCCTTACTCCATCACGTAGCCGTAGTTGCCCTGGAAATCCTGTTGGGCAACTTCACGAACTGCGGCACTTCCTTCAACACTTCCGGTGACGAACAAGTCGTATTCGCTGGGTATCTGCGCGCCGTCGGTGGGCAGGGCAAGCGCCAGACCATCGACCGGGGTGACGAGATGCGGGGTGACGATGATGACGAGTTCGGACTGGCGGCGCAGGAATTCGGTCGAGCGGAACAATGCGCCGAGGATCGGCACGTCACCCAGCCACGGCACCTGTCCGATCTGGTCGTTGAAGTCATCCTGCAGCAGGCCGGCAATGGCGAAACTCTGGCCGTCGCGCATTTCGACGGTCGTCGTCGCGCGGCGGGTTGTGAACGGGGCAACGCCCGCAAGAACGCCCGAGGTTACCGTCGTCGTCGTATCGAGCGCCGACACCGAGG
>JAYTCN010000311.1:0-8826 GCA_043736475.1 Paracoccaceae bacterium | reverse complement strand
TCGGTCACCGAAGTAACCGGAATGGAAGGCGACATTATCTCGATGCAGGAAATCTTCAAATTCCAGCGCACCGGTCTTGGTGAGGATGGCGTGATTGTCGGTCATTTCACGCCAACGGGCCTGCGCTCATATTTCTCGGAGCGTTTCAAACAATGGGGTTACGACCTGCCAACCAGCCTGTATACCGTTGACGTACCGGGCAGGAGATAACCTGAAAGGACCGTATCATGTCGATTGAGCCGCTAATCTATGCGCTGATCTTCGTCGGCGTCTTGTTCATGGTCGAGGGCATCTATCTGGTGATCTTCGGAAAGTCCGTTCGCCTTGAATCAAAGGTGAACAGGCGGCTCGAGCTGCTGGAAAAGGGCGAAGATCCGGTTCACGTGCTCGAAACCCTGCGCAAAGAACGCGAGCAGCATCGCGAAAACCGCGGAATCCCGATACTTGCGCCCCTGTCAGAAAAAGCGGCCCAGGCGAATATTGCGTTCTCGCCCACGCAACTGTTCGTCACCGTGGTCATCGTCGGGCTTGCGAGCTTTGTCATGTTGACGCTGTTCACCAGCGCTTCATTGCCCATTCGGCTGGGCGTGTCTGTCGTCATGGGTTACTTCGCCGTTTTCACCTGGTTGAAGAACAAGGCCAAAAAACGCATCGCCTTGTTCGAGGAACAACTGCCAGATGCCGTTGAGCTCATGGTCAGAAGCCTGCGTGTCGGACACCCGATTTCCTCGGCCATCAATATCGTGGCGCAGGAGATGCCCGATCCGTTGGGAACAGAATTTGGCGTCATTGCCGATGAATCCACATACGGCCTCGATATTACGGAATCCCTGGCGAAGATCGCCGAACGCGTCGATGTGCAGGATCTCAAGTTCCTTGCAGTTGCGGTCACCATTCAAAGCACTTCGGGCGGCAACCTTGCCGAAATTCTGGACGGTTTAGCCAAGGTCATCCGCGCGCGATTCAAATTGTTCCGCCGGGTGAAAGCCATCACCGCCGAGGCCAGGTGGTCGGGCTGGTTCCTTTCGGCGTTCCCGATCGTCGCTTTGGTTGCAATCAACGTTGCGCAGCCAAACTATTATGATGCTGTCCAGCAGAGTTCTGCGTTCGTGCCTGCCGCCATATTCGTCGCCGTTATGTTGATCATCAATATTTTCTTCATGCGCATGCTGGTCAATATCAAGGTCTGAAGGAAAAAAGATTGGAAGCTGTAAGCTATAGCTGGGAATTCCTGATCGCTGCATTCGGTCCGATGGGTCCGTTTATGGTCCTTGGGGTTTTTGGCGCGGTCCTGATCATCCTGTCGCTGCCGATCCTCCTCCATCGCGCCCCCGATCCTTTGGATCGTCTGCGCGGCGCACCCGTCGGCGCGCGGGCGAAAAAGGGTGATGACAAGGAACGCCCGGTCCGACTGCGCTACGATTCCGGTATCTCCAACCTTGACCGTTTGGCGCCCTATCTCGAGCCGCAAGACCAGAAGCAGTTTTCCGCAAGCAAACTGAAACTTGTCCAAGCCGGCTATCGGTCGCGTACTGCGGTCAGTACGTTCAATTTTGCAAAAATGGTCCTCGGCATCAGTTTGATGCTGATGGGGCTGATTTCCGTATTTGTTCGCACCGACGAACCCGGCACTGCGACCATAATCCTGTCGGTTCTGATCCCCGCTGGTGTGGGTTACTACCTTCCGTCCTACTGGGTTGAGCGCCGTCGCCAAACCCGGCAGGAAGAAATTGTTCACGGCTTTCCCGACGCGCTCGACCTCATGCTTGTCTGCGTCGAAGCGGGCCAGTCCCTTGACCAGGCAATCCAGAGGGTCGGCATCGAGACCCGCATCGGCTATCCGACCCTGGGTCAGGAGTTTGAAATCGTATCCAACGAAATGCGTGCAGGCAAGGACCGGGTAACCGTTCTGCGCGACATGGCGGAACGCTGCGGCGTGCCGGATATTTCGTCATTCGTGACGGTTCTGATCCAGTCCGCGACATTCGGTACATCCATCGCCGACGCGTTGCGGGTTTATGCGTCGGAAATGCGCGACAAGCGCGTGATGCGGGCCGAAGAAAAGGCCAACACATTGCCGACCAAGATGACCGTCGGAACAATGCTGTTCACGGTACCGCCGCTTCTGGTCATCCTGGTTGGTCCGTCGATTTACGACATCTATGTAAACCTGCTCGGCGGCGGAAATTGATTTCCGGCAATTGGACGGGCCCGGCCGGCCTGTTCCTGGCACTGGCTCTCGCGGCCTGTGGTCCGGCTCGCGGTCCGCTTACCAATGATCGCGTCGGTCTGGCGCCACCGATCGGCACACCGCGCAATCAATCTGTCGATGCCCTGACAGTCGGCCACCGACTGATGGCGGCCAAGGAATATGAACTCGCCTTGTCGGCATATACGCGGGCAATCGGCGAAGTCGGGCTAACATCGGAAGTATTGACCAGCATCGCATCCGCCAACATGAAACTCGGTCGCCTCGGCCAGGCACGCGACATCTTTTACGCGGCGGTCGACAAGGATGATCGCAATGTCTCGGCATGGAACAATCTGGGTGTCACGCTGATTGGCTTGCAAGAGTACGCGGAGGCGCGAGAGGCGTTCAAGGTCGCCTTCAGTCTCGACGCCGGAAAGTCGACGGAAATACGCGATAATTTGCTGCTTTTGGACACCTACAATGTCACAACGAATGTCGAATTCCCGTCGGAAGACGAATTCGTGCTGGTCCGCGGCGGGAATGGAGTCTATTTTCTGTTAAGCCCTAAAGAACAATGAGGGAGAGCAGTAAATGGCGGCCTTGCACCACTTGACTGGTGGGGCACTTCTCGGCGTATTGGCGCTGAGCGGTTGCTCCGAGATGACCGACGCCGAGAAAAATGCCGAACTTGGCAGTGTCAACGCGATCGATGCCACCCAGCTTAACGATCTGGTTTTGACTTTTGCCGATCCGTCGGAGGCGGTCGAACATTTTCGCGGCCTTCTGGCCGACCAGCCAAACAATCCCGAGTACCAGCGCGGCTTTGCCGCATCGCTTTCGCGGGCAAATCGCCACGATGAGGCGACGATTGCCTGGAAAGCACTGGTCGATGGCGGTGGCGCGACCAACGAAGACAGGGTTGGTTTTGCCGAATCCCTGGTTCGAAGCGACAAGTGGGAAGACGCGCGCCTCGAATTGGATGCTGTGCCCCCAACCTATGAAACCTACGAGCGATATTTGCTGGAGGCATTGATGGCCGACCGGGCCAAATCCTGGGAAAAAGCCGACGCATTTTATGGCAACGCCCGCGGCCTTACAACCAGACCCGCATCGGTCCTGAACAATTGGGGAATTTCCAACCTTGCGCGCGGCAATTTTCCGCGCGCCGAGGCACTGTTTCTGGAATCGATCACTTTTGACGACAAGCTTTTCAACCCGAAAAACAATCTGGTCATTGCCCGCGGCAAGCAGGGCAATTATCGCTTGCCAATCATGAACATGACATCGACCGAAAAAGCCCAACTGCTCTATAATCTGGGGCTTGAAGCCGTTCGGAATGGCGACATCAACGAAGCCAAAGGCCTTTTCGCCGATGCGCTGGAAACGCATCCGCAATTCTTTTCCGAAGCCGCTGCCGCGCTGGAATCACTCAATACCGCCATAACGGTCAACGACGCGTGAGCTTGTCGCCGGCATTCTGGTTCTTGCTTACCGCCCTGCCCTTTTGCATTTGGGCGGCGTGGAGTGATTTGAAATTCATGATCATTCCCAATCGACTTTCGGTCTGGATGGTTGCTGCTTTCCTGGTTCCGGGGCTGACATTTTTGGAACCGGTTGCTTTGCTTTGGCACCTTGCGGCAGGGGCAATCACCCTCATTGTTGGTTTCGTGCTGAACGCCATGAAGATGATGGGTGGCGGCGACGCGAAATTTGGTGCCGCCATGGCACCGTTCGTTTTTCTCGAAAGCGTTGATGATTTCATGCTGACTTTGGGATTGTTCTTGTTTGCCGCCCTGCTGTCACACCGCATCGCGGGCCGGATCCCGGCCCTGAAAAATCTGGCGCCGGAATGGGTGTCCTGGCAGGCCGGGCGCAATTTCCCGATGGGCTATGCGATGGCCGGAGCCTTGGTCTGGTATTTGTCCAAACTTGCCATCACTGGTTCGCCTTTCTGAACAGGGCGTAGTGCGGTCTGCGCGCGACCAATTCAAACGAATTGCCAGGCTTGGCCAGCTCTTCCAGCATCAATTTGCGCGAATCCGGTTTGTACGGGCACAGGACCACGACGACATACTGCGCCGCTGAAATTCCGGAAGAACCACCATAATACCACGGTGCCAATTCGGGAATCCGGGCCGCTGCGCCAAACATCCAAAGCGGGTTCACAACATCGGTGACCAGAACCTTTTCCCCCTGCAACCCATCCTTGACCATATCGCGCGCGATATCCTGATACATGCCCATCAACCCAGTTTGCGCCGCACAATCTGCGAAGTTTTCTCCAAAGAATTCAATCACTTCCATGGGTTCGCCCGGCGCGCCAGTTTCGTTGCGGATCGTTGCCAGCGGCACTTTGGCCGAAACTGAATAGGCCCGGTCCCGGGCCACCAAAAGATCGGCATCCATCTGGTTCGGAAAAGCAGGGACCATTTTCTGGCGGTCCAGGGCAGCCGAACGCAACGTGCTGTAAGATACATTGAGCATCGAGGTCGAGATCAACACCAAGGCGGCCAAAGCCAATCCGCTGTGCAGCGACCGGAGATCGACCGATAACAGCGAGGCCTGCCCGGCCCCGGGCCGCAAACTGATCATGACGGCAAACAACAAAAACAACCAGGTCGGGTCATTTCCCCAGTTCTGGTAGGTGATGTAGTAGAGCCCCGGTGCCAGCACCAACAATAACAAGCCTTCATTCTTGCTGCGGAACATGCGCAGCAGGATTATCGAAGCGAACAAGCAAATTGTCCCCGGCAAGTATGTCGGGTTGGCGATCACCGAGGTGAATTCCAGCCCCGGCTTCGCCCGCGATGATTCCTGGGCCAGAAAAATCAGGTCCTGCAAATAGGCCAGCCAATACAGCGGCCCACCGGCCGCAATCGTGATCATCAATGCGACCAGCAATCCGGCGCCAGCCGCAGCAGCCATGCCCTTCACGTTCCGATCCAGAAAGTAGAATACCAGAACCGCAGGAGCGACCGCCAAAAAAAAGGTGACTTTTGTCAGTGCGGTGACGGCAAGCAGCAGCCCGATCAGCACATCGTCCAACGACCTGGCGTCCGGCACCGTTTGGCGCGGCACCAGGATCAACACGCCGATCAGAAAGACTTCGGCCCAGGCCCAGCGATTGTAGTACATCGATATCGAACTGGTCGCCTGATCGCCGCCGTAGACCAATCCCGTGGTCATGACAATCAGCCAGGCCCCAAAAAAATATTTCAACCGCGGTCCCAGGCGGCTTTGGCCAACATACCAGATTGCCGGCAACAGAACGCCGGCGACCAGGACCATTCCCAGTCGAAATGCCGTGCCCGGACCAAAGCCCATCGACAGGAAAACCGAGATCGGCGCGAATGCCAGAACGCCAAGCGGCGTCATAAAGCCCGTGTGCGGCCATTCGCCCAGCGACAGCCGCATCGCTGCATCCAGCGTGTGCAACAGATCGCCCTCGTGCCCGTTGACGACCAACGCGTTTGGGAAAAGCAGAAGGAAGGCTTCAAGTCCCAAGAGGACAATCAGAAATCCTGCAAAAAAAATCGGGCCGGATATGGCGCGCATTGTGATACACTTTTTGTTAACTGCTCGTTGCTGCTAAACCTACACGCTGGGCGTCCTTAAAAAAACCATTTTTGGATGTTTCGGTGCCACGGCAGGGCAATTTCGCCCGGCAATGCGAATGCAGGCAACACGGGGTCCGCTCGATGAACGTAGTGCAGATGGCCGATCCGAACCATTATAGTTTCGCCCCAAGGGCACCGCTCCATCTGGAAGAAACCGGACTTGAGATCGTGCTCATGCGCGACATCATGCTCAAGACCATGTTCCGGCGCAATCTTACCGGCGTCAACGATATTGCCGACGCACTTTGCATCGCGGTACCGATTGCGCAAGAACTGATCGATCTGGCCCGGGGCGAAAACCTGATCGAAACCCTCGGCAATCGGGTGGCCGGCCAAAGCGTCGACATGCGTTACCAGCTGACCGAAGGTGGCCGGGCGCGGGCCATCGACGCCCTGAACCAATCCGAATATTACGGACCGCTGCCGGTTCCGCTGGCTTCTTTCTGGGAACAGACCGCCAAGCAGGCTATCGGCGATGCGGTCATCACCCGCGAAAAACTCGAAGAAAGCCTGTCGCATCTGGTGCTGCCGGTCGGCATGATCGACCAGCTTGGCCCCGCGGTGAATTCGGGCAAGTCGGTGCTGTTCTACGGGCCGCCGGGCAACGGCAAATCCTCGATCTCCAACGGGGTCCGTGATGCAATGGGCGACAATATCTATGTGCCGCAGGTACTGGAATTCTCCGGCCAGGTCATCTCGATGTACGACCCGATCGTCCACACGCTGGCGAAAGAGGAAAAACCCGACCCCAACTCGCTCCGCCGCCCCGGTCCGCATTACGACAGGCGATATGTGCTCTGCCGTCGGCCTTCGGTTATGACCGGTGGCGAGCTGACCCTGAAAATGCTCGACCTGAACTATAACCCGGTGTCGCGCACCTATCAGGCCCCATTGCAGCTGAAAGCCACCGGCGGCGTGTTCATCGTTGACGACCTTGGCCGCCAGGCCGAAAAGCCGCAGGCGCTGATCAACCGCTGGATCGTGCCGATGGAAAGCCATTTCGACATCCTGACCCTGCAGTCGGGCCAGAAGTTCATGGTCCCCTTCGACACCTTGGTGATCTTTTCCACCAACTTCCATCCGAAAGAAATGTTCGACGGCGCGGCCCTGCGGCGTATTTACTACAAGATCAAGGTTGACCATCCAAACCGCGACGATTTCATCAAGGTCTTCCTGAAAGTCTCGCGCCACTACAAGATCAAGCCGGAGGAAGAGGTGCTGGCGCATCTCTTGAAGAACAAATACCCCGCGCATGGCAACGTGTACTCGTCGTATCATGCGCCGTTCCTGATCGACCAGATGCTGTCGATGATGGATTACGAGGGCCGCGAGCGCAAAATGACCGTCGAGCTGATCGATCGCGCCTGGGAAAATCTTTACGTCAAGGACGATTGACGCCGGCAACAGGCGCGATGCCACTGGCACTGCGCCCGGCAAGCAGTAAATTGGCTGGCGATGGCCCAGCTTCCGCAGAAGTTTCGACAATGGTTTGATGTTCGCGGCTGGTCGCCGCACCCGCACCAGCTTGCACTTTTGGAACGATCCAACGACCCGGCAACGCTGTTGATCGCCCCGACTGGTGGTGGCAAGACATTGTCGGGATTCTTGCCCAGCCTGATTGAACTCGCTGAAAACCCCGATGATGGCCTGCACACGCTCTATATTTCGCCGCTCAAGGCACTTGCGGCCGACATAAGGCGCAACCTGCAATCACCGGTCGATGAGCTGAATCTGCCGATCCGGGTCGAAGACCGCACCGGTGACACCAGCCAGTCCCGGCGACAACGCCAACGCAAAGACCCGCCGCATATCCTGCTGACCACGCCCGAAAGCCTGGCGCTGTTGCTGTCTTACGAAGATTCCCCGCGAATTTTCAGTCGCTTGCGTCGGATCATCGTCGATGAAATCCACGCCCTCTTTGAAAGCAAGCGCGGCGATCAACTGATGCTCTGCCTCGCCCGTCTGACCGGACTTGCGCCAAATTCCACCCGCTTCGGCTTGTCGGCAACGATTGAAGACCCCGCCGCCATGGCCGAATTCCTGTCGCCGGGCAATTGCCAAATCCTGCGCGCCGATCCCGGCCCCGACCCCGATATATCCATCCTCGAAACCGCGGACCGCCCGCCCTGGACCGGCATGGGCGGCGCCTATTCGGCAAAGGCGGTGATGGCGAAAATCCGTTCGGCAAAAACGACATTGGTGTTCATCAACACCCGCGCCCAGGCCGAGTTGTTTTTCCAGGCCCTTTGGGCCGAAAATACCGAAGACCTGCCCATCGGCCTGCACCATGGGTCGCTGGCGCGCGAAGTTCGTGAACGGGTCGAGGCAGCGATGGTCGCGGGGCGATTGCGCGCTATTGTCTGCACCGGCAGTCTCGATCTGGGTATCGATTGGGGCAATGTTGATCTGGTCATCCAGGTTGGCGCACCGAAAAACGTCAAACGTCTTGTGCAGCGGATTGGTCGCTCCAACCACCACTATAACGCCCCTTCCCGCGCCATTCTCGTTCCCGCCAACCGATTTGAACTGATCGAATGCCGAACGGCACTCGAAGCGGTGCAAGAACACGACCTTGATGGCGAACCCCGTGGTGACGGCCCGCTCGATGTCTTGTGCCAACATATTCTTTTGATGGCGTGCGCAGGACCGTTCGACGCCGACATGCTCTACAATGAAACCTGCAGGGCAGGTCCGTACCGAAACCTCACGCGCGGCGATTTCGACGATTGCCTCGACTTCTGCGCCACCGGCGGCTATGCCCTCAAGGCTTACGACCGTTGGCATCGCCTGTCGCGACGTCCCGACGGATGCTGGCAATTGCGCGACCCGCGCGCCGCCAAACGCCTGCGGATGAACATCGGCACCATCGTCGCTGTCGAAACCCTTGCCGTTCGCCTGCGCGGCCGGTTCGGATCGCCTCTCGGCGAGGTCGAGGAAAGCTTCGCCGCCTCGCTGTCAGCCGGTGATACTTTCCTGATCGGCGGCGAGGTGGTGCGTTATGAGGGCCTGCGCGACATG
>JAYTCN010000310.1:0-1519 GCA_043736475.1 Paracoccaceae bacterium | reverse complement strand
GTTTCTTGACCGTCGCCTTCTCCAGAATCTTCATCCCCTGCTTGACGAAGGCCTTTTTCGCCAGGCCCGAAATCTCGGCATCCTCCACCGGCAGGATGCGGTCCAGCACCTCGACCACCGTCGTCTCCGCCCCCAGAGTGTTGTAAAAACTGGCGAACTCGATCCCGATCGCCCCCGACCCGATCACCAGCAGCTTTTTCGGCATCCGCGGCGGCACCAGCGCATGTCTATAGGTCCAGACCAGATCGCCATCGGCCTCCAGCCCCGGCAATTCCCGCGCCCGGGCGCCGGTGGCAACGATGACCGCCTTTGCTGCCAGCTCGTCACCGCCCTTTTCGGTTTTGACCGCGACCACGCCCTTGCCGGCCAAAGTCGCGGCCCCCATGACCACCGTCACCTTGTTTTTCTTCAGCAGATGCCCGATGCCGCCCGACAATTGCTTGGCCACCCCGCGTGACCGCTGAACCACGGCGGCCAAATCGTAGGATACTCCTGTCGCACTCAGCCCGAATTCCTTGGCCCGATGCATCAGGTGGAACACTTCCGACGAGCGCAGCAGCGCCTTGGTCGGGATGCAGCCCCAATTGAGGCAAATTCCGCCAAGATGCTCGCGTTCGACCACCGCAACTTTCAGACCCAGCTGCGCGGCGCGGATCGCGGCAACATAACCACCCGGTCCGGCCCCGATCACGATCACGTCGAATGTTTGAGCAGCCATGCGAATTCTCCCACCACGGTTTGCCCCGTCTTAGCCGATAGAAAACGTTAAGGGAATTGCCGCAATCACCTAGCCGGACCGGGCTCGGCACGCAGCTCCTTGATCAATGCCTGATAACCGCCGACGTCGAGAAACGCCTGCTCTGCCGCGCTCGATTCCCGATCCAAAGCTTCATTTCGCGTCGGAAAACGACCGAAACGCCTGATTATTTCGCGATGCCCGCGGGCATGCAGCAGGTCGCTGCCCGGCATGTTGGTCATGAACATGCGCATACATTGGTCCTGATCGGCCTGCGATTCCGAATGCATCAGCGGCATATAGAAAAACTGCCGCTGCGGCAGCGGCGTCTTCAGATCATGCCCCAGCTTGATCGAATGCTTCGCCACACTGCGCGCCACTGTATCCGAGGCGAATGCCAGACCGGTACCGCGAAACATGTTGCGCGGCAACTGATCGACCAGAATGAGCAAGGCCAATGCCCCTTCGGGCGTCGCCAGCCAATGGTCAAGCTTGCCCACCCGCGCCGCCTGCCAGACCGGCTCGAACCTTATGGCAATCCTGGCGTCCAGATGGGCACCGTCGTACCAGGCTTTTTCACCGGCTTCGATCAACCAGAAGTGCAAAATATCCTGCGCCGTTATCATTCGCGCCTCCCTGCTGTCGCCGGAGCGGCCTCGAGCGCCATCGGCGTGGCCTGCGGCCCGACCGGCACGTATGAACTGCCCCCCACCGCCCGCCGCCTGCGCCGCGTCATCCGGTAGCCGCCATAGGCCGAAATCATTGCCATCAACACCGCCACAT
>JAYTCN010000309.1:0-1524 GCA_043736475.1 Paracoccaceae bacterium | reverse complement strand
AAAAGATGGGCTTTCCCGGCTATTTCCTGATCGTGGCCGATTTCATCAAATGGGCCAAGGATCACGGCATTCCGGTCGGGCCGGGCCGTGGCTCGGGGGCGGGCTCGCTGGTCGCCTATGCGCTGACCATCACCGATCTTGACCCCCTGCGCTATGCCCTGTTGTTCGAACGATTCCTGAACCCCGAACGGGTTTCGATGCCCGACTTCGACATCGACTTCTGCATGGACCGCCGGCAAGAGGTCATCGAATACGTCCAGCAGAAATACGGCCGCGACCGCGTGGGTCAAATCATCACCTTTGGCGCGCTGTTGTCCAAGGCCGCCGTGCGCGATGTCGGCCGTGTGCTGCAGATGTCCTACGGTCAGGTCGACCGCCTGTCCAAGATGATCCCGGTCGAAGGCGTCAAGCCGGTTTCGATTACCAAAGCCCTGGCCGACGAGCCGCGTCTGCGCGAGGCCGCCAAGGAAGAGGTCGTCGGCCGCCTTCTGGAATATGCCAAGGAAATCGAAGGCTTATACCGAAACGCCTCTACCCATGCCGCCGGTGTGGTGATCGGGGATCGCCCGCTGGATGAACTGGTTCCGCTCTATCAGGACCCCCGTTCCGACATGCCCGCCACCCAGTTCAACATGAAATGGGTCGAAGCAGCCGGGCTGGTCAAATTCGACTTTCTCGGCCTGAAAACCCTGACCGTCATCCAGAATGCCATGGGACTGCTGGGCCTGAGGGGCATCAAGTTCGACATCAACCTGATCCCGCTGGACGACAAGCCGTCCTATGACTTGTATGCCGCCGCCAAGACTGTTGCGGTGTTTCAGGTTGAAAGTTCGGGCATGATGGATGCTTTGCGCCGCATGAAACCGACCTGCATCGAGGATATCGTGGCCCTCGTGGCGCTGTATCGCCCGGGTCCGATGGAAAACATCCCCACCTATTGCGAGGTCAAGAACGGCCTGCGCGATCTTGAGTCGATCCACCCGACCATCGACCATATTCTGGCCGAAACCCAAGGCATCATCGTCTATCAGGAACAGGTGATGCAAATCGCACAGGTCATGGCCGGCTATTCCCTTGGCGGCGCCGACCTGTTGCGCCGTGCCATGGGCAAGAAGATCGCGGAGGAGATGGCGAAAGAGCGGCCCAAATTCATCGAAGGCGCTGCCAAGACCCACAATGTCCCCCGGGAAAAGGCGGGAGAAGTCTTTGACCTGTTGGAGAAGTTTGCCAACTATGGTTTTAACAAAAGCCACGCCGCGGCCTATGCCGTCGTCAGCTATCAGACCGCTTACCTCAAGGCCAATTACCCGGTCGAATTCATGGCCGCCGTGATGAACTGCGACATCCATCTGACCGACAAGCTGTCAGTTTATAAACGCGAGGTCGATAAACTGGGGATCAAGACGGTTTCCCCATCGGTCAACAGCTCGCTTGAAACCTTTACCGTGCGCGACGGCCAGGTGATCTATGCTTTGGGTGCCTTGAAAAACGTCGGCACTGAAGCAATGAAAATGATTGTTCGCG
>JAYTCN010000308.1:0-1524 GCA_043736475.1 Paracoccaceae bacterium | reverse complement strand
CAAGCGGAATCGCGATGGGATTTGATCGGCTGGTGATGTTGGCGACGGGGGCGGCGCGCATTGATGATGTAATCTGGGCGCCAGTGCCGGACTGACATATTTGCCCGGTTCTTCGGCGGATTGACGCTTTTGCGCCCGCATCCGGTCGGAATTGCCGCTTCCCCCCGGGGCCTGACTTGGGCTACGACTTGGCGCATGAAATGGTCAATCCCAAACACCCTGACTGTGATGCGCCTGCTTGCCGCCCCCGGCGTGCCGCTGATGTTTTTGTATTTCCAGCGGCCCTGGGCGGATTGGTTCGCGCTGACGCTGTTTGTGGGCGCGGCTATCACTGATTGGTTTGACGGCTATTTGGCCCGGCTGTGGAAGCAGGAGAGCAAGTTCGGCACCATGCTGGACCCGATTGCCGATAAGGCGATGGTGGTGATCGCGATACTGGTGCTGACCGGGTATTCTGGCATGAACCCGTGGCTGATCCTGCCCGCGACAGTCATCTTGTTCCGAGAGGTTTTCGTCTCGGGCCTGCGTGAGTTTCTCGGGGCCAAGGCGGGTCTGCTGAAGGTCACGAAGTTGGCAAAGTGGAAGACCACGGCGCAAATGGTAGCGATTGCGGTGCTATTTTTGGGCACCGGGTTGGAGTACCTCAATGGTGTGGCGATGCATGGCATGACGCCTGAGCAGTATACTGATGCCGTGATGCAAGGCCTTGCCGACCCGATCCGCGCCTGCGGCAAGCGTGATTGTGCCTCTGTGGCGGGTGACGTTGGGCTGGTGCTGATGTGGATTGCAGCCGTGCTGACGGCTATCACTGGGTTGGATTACTTCCGCAAAGCCCTACCGTTTCTGCGGGAAGACAAATGATCGACGTGCTCTACTTCGCTTGGATACGGGAGCGGATCGGCGTGCCACGCGAGCGGATTGAAACCAATGCAGTGACGGTGATGGAATTGATCACCGAGTTAAAGGCGCGCGAAGAGCGTTATGACTGGGCATTTGGCGATCTGGCAAGCTTGCGGGTGGCCGTGGATCAGGAATTGTCCAGCTTTGAGGCTTCTTTGGCTGGCGTGCGCGAACTTGCGTTTTTCCCGCCGATGACGGGTGGCTGAGATGCAGGTGTCGGTGCAGGCCGAACCGTTTGATCCGGGCGCGCTGACCAACGCTTTCGCGGCGCGGGTCGCGGGGGCGGGGGCGGTTGTCACCTTCACCGGACTTGTGCGCGATAATGGTGGCGCGCTGGCCGCGATGGAGATCGAGCATTATCCGGGCATGACCGAAAAGGCGATTGCGGCACTGGTTGATGAAGCCAAAGCGCGCTGGTCTTTGGTCGATGCTTTGGTGGTGCATCGCTATGGGCGACTGGCGGGAGGTGAGCCGATTATGATGGTCGCCACCGCCGCGCGGCATCGGGCGAATGCCTTTGCTGCGGCGGAGTTTCTGATGGATTACCTGAAATCCCGCGCGCCGTTCTGGAAAAAGGAAATCCATGCAGACGGGGCGGATTGGGTGGCGGCAACGCAGGCGGAC
>JAYTCN010000307.1:0-1525 GCA_043736475.1 Paracoccaceae bacterium | reverse complement strand
TTACACCATCAAATTCACCTTCAAACAAGGCGTCGAAACCCGCGAATTGCCCGGCGTCGTCGGCGGCATTCCGATCTTCTCGCGCAAGGATTGGCAAGGCAAGGATTTTGCCGAATCCACCCTGGTCCCCGGCATCGGCTCAGGCGAATACATCTTTGATTCGATGGAGACCGGTGCGACCGTCACCTATCGCCGCCGCGATGATTATTGGGGCAAGGATTTGCCGGTCAACGTCGGCTCCGGCAATTTCGACACGCTGCGCTACGAGTACTACGCCGATTACACTGCCGCTTTCGAGGGTTTCAAGGCCGGGAATTACACCTTCCGCGAAGAAGCCTCTTCGCTGATCTGGGCGACCGGCTACGACTTTCCGGCACTCAGCGACGGATATGTCATCAAGACCGAATTGCCCGACGGCAGCCTCGGCAATGCCCAGGGCTTTATCATCAACCTGCGGCGCGAGAAATTCGCCGACCCGCGCGTCCGCCAGGCATTGGGGATGATGTTCAACTTTGAATGGTCGAACAAGACGCTGTTCTACGACCTTTACACCCGCGTCGACAGCTTCTGGCCCAACTCCGATCTCGCTGCCACCGGACTGCCCGGCCCCGATGAACTCGCCATTCTCGAACCCTTCCGCAGCCGCATCCCGGACACAGTTTTCGACGCGCCCGCCTTTGTGCCGCCGGTCTCCAGCACCGACCAGCTTGACCGCGAGCAGCGCCGCGCTGCTGGTGCGCTGCTGGATGAAGCTGGCTACACCCTGCAAGACGGCATCCGCAAAAATGCCAAAGGCGAAGTCCTGAAAGTCGAGTTCCTCAATGACAACCCGCAATTCGACCGCATCATCAACCCGTTTGTCGAGAACCTCAAACAGCTTGGCATCGACGCCGTTAACACCACCATCGACTCGGCCCAGATGACCGACCGCGAGCGCGGTTCGGATTTCGACATCATCACCGACAATTACGGCATGTCGCTGACCCCCGGCCCCGGACTGCGCCAGTATTTCGGCTCGGCAGCCGCCGAGGAAAGCCTGTTCAACAAGGCCGGCCTGCAAGACCCGGCGATTGACGAGCTGATCAAGATCGTCGAAGCCGCCGATACCCGCGAAGACCTGAACATCGCCGTCCGCGCCTTTGATCGCACCCTGCGCGCCATGCATATCTGGGTGCCGCAATGGTACAAGGATGTCTATACAGTTTCCTATCTCGACATCTACGACCACGCCGAGATTCCGCCGTATGCACTTGGCGCGGAATCGCTCTGGTGGTTGAACGCGGAAAAGGTAGCCTATCTGAAGGCCAAGGGCGCGTACTAACTCACCGATGGCCGCCTATATCCTCCGCCGCATACTGTTGATGATCCCGACTCTGCTCGGGATCATGCTGATCAACTTCGTGCTGATCCAGTTCGTCCCCGGCGGTCCGATCGAACAGATACTGGCGCAGCTTGAGGGCGACGCCGACGCGCTCGACCGCATCGCCGGCGGCAGCGAGACCGTGGGCAGCGAAAGCAAATACCA
>JAYTCN010000306.1:0-1527 GCA_043736475.1 Paracoccaceae bacterium | reverse complement strand
GGCAGTTCAATTGCACTCGCACGGCATTTTTTTGATTCACGCAGACCAGAATCGTGCCATTTGTTTAACGATAATACAAGCGCCCGCTGAAGGCGCTGGGACCAGAAGTGCAAAGCGCCGGATCGGGGAGGGTCGGAGTTGAAATTGCGCTGGAACAAAGTTTCGCCGCAACCGGCCTTGACGCCTGCCGTCGTCATCACCCTTGTGGCGTTCATCGGCTCGATGTTCTGGACCCTGTATATCGCGTTCACCCGCTCGCGCCGCTTCCCGGAATATTTCATCGACCCGGCAGAATGGTCGCGCCAGTACAACCGCCTGTTCGCCGACAACGCCTGGGCCATATCGCTCGGCAACGTTCTGGTCATCGGCATCGGCTCGCTCTTGGCCATCGTTCTCGGCTTCATTCTCGCCGCCATGATCGACCGCGAAAAACGCGGCGAGGACATTTTCCGCACCATCTTTCTTTACCCGCTTGCCGTGTCGCTGATCGTCACCGGCGTAGTCTGGCGCTGGATGTTCAACCCCGGCCTCGGTGTGCAGAATTTTCGGCGCGGCCTCGGCTGGGAAAGCGCCTCGTTCGATTGGCTCTCCAGCGCCGACACCGCCATGTACGGCATCATCCTTGCCGGTCTCTGGCAAAGCTCGGGCTTTTACATGGCCCTCACCGGCCTTGACCCCAAAGACCGCGGCCTCGCCATGGTGTTCCAGTCCTGCGCGCTTTACTCGGCCAAATCGGTGCGCGGAAACTTGCGGTTCGGCCTGGCCGCCCAGAAACTGGATTCAGCCGGGATCGAGGCGATGACGATGGCGACCCGCATCGCGGTGATGGATGGCGGCGTGATCCAACAGATCGGCACGCCGGACGAAATCTATGAGACCCCCGCGACGTTGTTTGTTGCCGGTTTTATCGGTGCACCGGCGATGAACATTCTGGACGCAACCATGTCCGGGTCTCAGGCAGTGTTCGCGAACGGTGCCAGGATTGACCTCGCCGGCTACAAATTCACCGGCAAGCCAACCGAAGGCCAACCCGTCAAAATCGGTCTGCGCCCCGAACATTTCGACGCGCATGGCAGCGGTGGCATCGCCTCATTCACATTGCCCGTTGCGTCCACCGGACGCACAGGCAGCGACGCGACCATATTCCTGAACAATGGCCACAATCTCATGGCCGTGCGTGCCGACCCCGAAGTCGCGCGCGCCATCAACAACGGCGACACAATCTCGGTTTCGTTCCCGGCGGGCAAAGCAAACGTCTTTGACGCCCGTTCCGGTCAGCGGATGTAAGTGCCTGAAAACCAAAACCAGGGGAGGAAGAACAATGCAATTCAAACCGATTACCCGCCTCACGGCGGCACTGCTGCTCTGCACTGCCCCGCTGGCCAGCGCCACCGAACTGGTCATCCTGCACGGCTGGTCGTCACCCGCCGAAGTGGGGGCTCTCAACGTCATCAAAGACGCGTTTGAAGCCAAGGGTCATACATGGATTGATCTGGCAATCCCGCACGATACCAGCGCCGATGTCGG
>JAYTCN010000305.1:0-8881 GCA_043736475.1 Paracoccaceae bacterium | reverse complement strand
AATTCGCCGATCGCCGGGATGAACACCAGCATGCAGCCGGCGATGACGCCGGGCATCGACAGCGGCAGGGTAATCAGAAAAAACGTCGTCGCCGGTTTGGCGCCAAGGTCGTTCGAGGCCTCCAGCAGCGACCCGTCCAGTTTCACCAGATTGGCGTAGAGCGGCAGGATCATGAACGGCAGATAGGTGTAGACGATGCCGAGATAGACCGCGAAATCGGTCTGCAGCATGACGATGGGTTCGGTGATGATGCCAAGCGAGATCAGGATATTATTGATCACGCCATTGGATTTCAGGAACCCGATCCAGGCGTAAACCCGCAACAGAAAGCTGGTCCAGAACGGCAGGATCACGAGGAGCAACAACAAGGTGCGCTTCGGCTCCTCGGACCTTGCGATGTAATAGGCCATCGGATAGCCGACCAGCAGGGCGAAAATCGTTGAAATCCCGGCGATGCGGATCGAGGACAGGTAGGAATTCACATAGAGCGAATCCGACCACAGATAGGCGTAATTGCCGAGCTGGGCGTTCCAGATGAACCCGCCGTCCGCGTCATATTCCCACAAGGGCGCGTAAGGTGGCCGGGCGATCATCGCTTCGGAGAACGAGATTTTCGCCACCACCAGGAACGGGATCAGGAAGAAGATTGTCAGCCACAAGAGCGGCACGGCAATGACCAGAGCACGACCGTTCAGCCCGAATTTTGACAGAATCCGCGCTGTCATGCCCATTTTAGGGATGGTTTCGGCGATGCTCATTCGGTCAAAACCACGCCGTCGGCGCTGCTCCAGCTGAGCCAGACTTTTTCACCCCAGCGGATCGGATTGTCGCTGTAGGTGATGTTCGGTTCGGTGACCTTGATGGTGCTGCCGTTGTCGAGTTTGACCTTGTAGACCGAGATGTCGCCCATGTAGGCGACCTCTTCGACCATGCCGTAACGCAGGTTGGCGAGGCCCTGCGGTTTTTCGCGCGCCAGCCGGATTTTTTCCGGTCGCACCGCCAGCCAGATTTTCTGCCGCGCTTTCAGCCCCGGCACCGGATTGACGATGATGTCGCCGCCGGATTCGGGTGCTTTGATCCGCAACTTGTCGGCGGCACCGGCATCGACCTCGCCGGCGAACAGGTTCACCGAACCGACGAAATCGGCGACAAAGCGCGAATTCGGCAGTTCATAGACATCGCGCGGCTCGCCCACCTGCACGATTTCACCGGCATTCATCACCCCGATCCGGGTCGACAGCGTCATCGCCTCTTCCTGATCGTGGGTGACCACAATGAACGTCACCCCCAGCGATTCCTGGATTTTCACCAGTTCGAACTGGGTTTCCTCGCGCAGTTTCCTGTCGAGCGCGCCCAGCGGTTCGTCCAGCAACAAAAGTTTCGGTTTCTTGATCAGCGAGCGGGCGAGGGCGACGCGCTGTTTCTGGCCGCCCGATAGCTGGTGCGGCTTGCGCCGGGCGAAATCCTGCAACTTGACCAGCTTCAGCATTTCGGCCACCCGCGCGGCGCATTCCTGTTTCGGCACGCCGTCGCGTTGCAATCCGTAAGCCACGTTCTTTTCCACGCTCATATGCGGAAACAGGGCGTAGGACTGGAACATCATGTTGGTGGGCCGGTCATAGGGGGCAACCCGGCTCATGTCCTGGCCGTCGATCTCGATGCTGCCCGAGGTCGGGGTTTCAAATCCGGCAAGCATCCGCAGCAGCGTCGATTTTCCGCAGCCCGAGCCGCCGAGCAGGCAAAACAACTCGCTGCGGTAAACGTCGAGCGAGACGTTGTTCACGGCAGTGAAATCGCCAAATTTCTTGGTGATGTTCCTGATGCGGATGAACGGCACAGCTTTCGGATCAGCCCATGGCCGTGTATCCGCCGCAACGGCTTGTTTGGCCATGCAAGTTCCTCACAGTCGGGCGGGCAGGGCCTGATCGCCCTGCCCGATTGTCCGGCTTATTGGCCGGTGGTGATTCTGGTCCAGAGACGGGTAATCACCCGGTCGATCTTGCTGTCGTAGGTCTGGGCAACCCACATTTTCTCGCTGGCTTCTGCCGTCGGGAAAATGCCGGGATTGGCGATGATTTCCGGATCAACCAGTGCCAGCGACGGCGTGTTGGCGTTGGCGTACCAGACATAATTGGTGATGTCGGCGGTGATCTGCGGGTCCATGACGAAGTTGATGAACCGGTGCGCCGCGTCGGGGTTCGGGGCATCGACCGGGATCGCCATCATGTCGAACCATTGCTGCGCCCCCTCTTTGGGGATCACATATTCGATTTCCTGGCCGACGACCGCTGCGGCAGCTTCCTCTCCAGCCGCTTTCGCCTCTTCTTCCGACTTGCCAGCTTCTTTCGCGGCTTCTATTGCCGATGACGAGGCTTGCTCGGCGAGTGCCTGCTGGGCCTCGCCGGCGCGGGCCTGGGCAATGAACACGTCACCCGACCAGCCGACCGCGACGCAGATATCGCCATTGGCGAGTTCGATGATATATTTCGACGAATGGAAATCGTTGATCGACGGACGCACGGCGGCCATCGCTTCGGCGGCTTTTTCGAAATCGGCTGGTTCGCGCGACATCGGATCAAGACCGAGCCAATTCAGCACCGCCGGCAAGACTTCCACCGGGCCATCGAGCCAGTTGATACCGCAATCGGCCAGTTTGGCGGCGATTTCGGGGTTCAGCACCAAATCCCAGCTGTCAACAACGTAATCGTCGCCGAGGCGTTCCTTGATCTTGGCGACGTTATAGCCGATGCCGGTGGTGCCCCACAGATAAATTACCGCGTGTTCGTTGTTCTCGTCATAGGCCGAGGCCGCTTCCATCAGCGCCGGATCCATGTTGACGATATTGGGCAGTTTCGACTTGTCGAGCGGTTGATAGACGCCGGCCACAATCTGCCGGGCGAGGAAATTCGACGTCGGGATCACCAGGTCGTAGCCGGAATTGCCGGCCAGCATCTTGGCTTCCAGCACTTCGTTCGAATCGAACACATCATAGGTGACTTCGATTCCGGTCGCCGCGGTGAATTTGGCGACCGTATCTTCGGCGATGTAATCGGACCAGTTGTAGATATGCAGGACATTGTCCTGCGCCATGGCGGGTCCGGCCACGACAGCGGCGATGGCCGCCAGCGATAGGCTGTATTTCATCAGGGTCATTCTCCACATTGACCATGCCCCTGCCGGTTGGCGGCTCCGGGCTCCACATATCATGGCTCGCGCGGCCATTGTCGGCAATGTCTTATGGATTTCATGTCCGAGTCAAATGACTTCAGGCTTCCCGTGCGGAAGTCAGGCCCGGAAATCGGCGAAATTGCAGTTTTCTATGGCGGAAATCTTGCCGTTGTGATTGTTTCGCGGCGATTTTCCACGTGATCGTCAACCTCAGAAAGCTGCCCGATGAACCGTAAAGCGACCCATATTTCCGCCAGCCAGTGCGTTCTGGGCGAAGGTCCGCTGTGGTCGGACGGCAGATTGTACTGGTGCGATATCACGGCGATGCGGCTGCATTCCTGCCGGGCCGACGGGTCGGACGCCAGGGTGGTTCAGTTCGACCAACGCATCTCGGCATTGGGGCGGCTCGCCGGGGGCAAACTGCTGGTGGCATCGGAAACCGCGCTGTTCGCCTTCGACCCTGCCGATGGCTCGCGCCGCCATGTGGCTGATCTCGAGGCCGGCAATCCGGCAACCCGGTCGAATGATGGCCGCGCCGACCGCCAGGGCGGGTTCTGGATCGGCACCATGGGCTTGGCAGGTAATCCCGGCGAAGGTGCGTTTTATCGTTACTGGAAGGGCGAGGTCCGGCTGCTGATCGCCAATGCCCATATCCCGAACGCCCAGTGTTTCTCGCCCGACGGCCGCGTTGCCTATTTCGCCGACACGCCGTCGGGCCAGATCATGCGCTGGACCCTGGACGGCGACGGCTGGCCCGTCGGCCAGGCCGAAGTGCATATCGATTTCAACGCCCGCGGCCTGCGCCCGGACGGGGCAATTATCGATTCTCAAGGCGGTTTGTGGTGCGCCTTTTACGGGGCCGGCCTGGTCGCCCGCTTTGACCCGGATGGCCACGAGACTGACCGGGTGGAACTTCCCGTCACCCAGACCACCTGCCCGGCATTCGGCGGACCGGATCTGCGGACCATCTTTGTCACCTCGGCGCGCCAGAAATTGAGCGCCAGCGCCTTGGCCAGGCAGCCGTTGGCAGGCGACGTTTTTGCCTTTGCCATTGACGTGCCGGGTTTGGCGGAGCCGCTGGTCGATGCTTAGGCTCGCCCTTGCCCTGCTGCTGAGCGGCCCGGTCAGCGGCCATGCGCAGGAGCGGATCGGACTTGGCTACGTGCTGGACCAACCGCTGCCGGTCTTGGCGGGGGTCAGCGATGCCGACTTCACCGAGACGGTGGGCATCGGGGCGCAATGGGTCGCTTTCGACAATGACCGGGCCTTGGTGCAGGCGTTGCTGGCGCAGGATGTCGCCGTCGCCGTCGGCGTTGGTCCGCAAGCGTTTCTCGACGGAATCAGCGCCGGCATCGACCTGCGCCTGATCGATATCGCCGCCGAACTGCCCGGTCAGGCCGACTGCGTGCTGCGCAGCGATATTGCCGAAAGCGGCGCGGCGCTCCATGGCTTGCGGGTGGCTTTGCCCTATGGCTCGATTGCGGAACTGGCGTTCGAGGCGCAGATATCGGCACTGGGCGCGGAGGCGAATTCGATGATCCGCCGCGATCTTGCCCCGGCGGATGCCGCGGCGGCGCTGGCCCGTGGCGATACCGAAATTGCCTGCGGTTCTGGCGCCGATCTGGCACGGATGCGCGATCACGGCGTTGATCTGACCGACCCCGGCGCGTTGTTCGCCTTGGGGCAGCGCGGGTTCAGCGCCGTGGTGGTGACCGCCGGGTTCGCCGCCCGGCAGCCGGGGGTGATCGAGCAATTCCTGCTGGCGCAATCGGGGCTGTCCGGCGACCTTGCCGCGATCGCCAGCGCGTCGGATATCGGCGTGATTGATGCCGAAGCGGCATTGGCAGCCCAGCGCCGCCTGTCGTCCGCCGACAAGCTGGGCGGCGACTGGTTTGGCGGCGGTCTGCCGGCCTATCTGACCGCGCTGGCGCGACTGCGAGCCGAGCGAAACCGCTTCGCCGGCGATCCCGCCTCGGTTGCGGCCCATGTTGACGCGTCGTTTCTGGCGGCCACGGGCCGCTGAGGCCGACGCCGCCGCGCCTCTGCGGCTGCGACCCTGGACCAGTTCAGGCGCTGACAGAATCGCCCGAACGGGTCTAACCAGTTGTTTTTACGCAAATCGGGCGGGAAAACCGGTTCCCACTTATCCCTGATTTGCCCTAGTCGGTCAGGGCGAAAGTCACCGATATTTGCGCCGTCACGTTCATCGCGCCCGCGGCGACGGGAACGGCCATGGAATCGGCTTCCATCCGCAGCATCGCGCCGGCCAGCGGTCCGGCGAAACCGACCGGTATTTCCGAAATCGAGATCACCCGGCCGAGGGTCGCACCGGCAGCGGCGACGTACAGTTCCGCCCGCGCCCTTGCGTCGGCGACGGCGGCCTTGCGCGCGGCATCGGTCGCCGGTTTGGGGTCGATGAGACCGAATTGGATCGAATGAAACGTGTTCGCCCCGGCGGCGCTGACCTGATCGAGCACATCGCCGAGTGTGGCCAGATCGCGCAGGCGGATGCCGACAATATTGCTGGCCGCATAACCCGCGATCATCGGCGCACCCTGGTCGTTCAGTCTTGTCTGATCCCAAACCGGATTCAGGTTGAGGGCCTGGGTCTGGATATCGGGCTTGTCGATTCCCGCCCGCTCCAGCAGCGCCATGACGGCGGCCATCGCTTCGGAATTCGCCCGCAGGGCGACGCCAGCACTTCTGCCCTGGGTTTCGACGCCAACGCTGATGGTGGCCATATCGGGGATGGCCAGCACGGAACCTTCACCGGTCACGCTGACAACGCGGGGCAGATCTTCGGCGAAAACCGGGGTGGACAGGGCCGAAATCAGGACCAGTAGCGGAACCAGACGCATGCGAAACTCCTATGGGGCATGTCCGGTAAAAGCGGGGACAGGCGGTGCTGGCAGGAAGTGAACCGGCGAAAGGCTAGACCGTTTCCGGCAGGATTGTCATCGTCGGACCCTTTGGTACGGCGGATTGTTGCCGGTCAGGCAAGCCTACACGATTAGGATATCATCGGCGGTAAACCATTTGTTACGCTGGCATGCCATCGTGCTTGGCGGTATAAGGAGTCTCCGCTGTCGGCCAGCCCGTGCCGGGTTTTGGCACAGCTGGCGATCAGGTAGATGACACAGCCAGAACTGGTGCTGGATCTTTCGGTTGACGGACTTTCGCTTTGGCACCCCGCCGACGCGACCGATTGGACATTGCTGGGCTTTGCCAGTCTGGAAGACAGCGATTTATCGGAAAAGATCGCGGCGATGCGGCAGGCTGGCGTTGCCGCCGCCGGACCGGATTTCGCGACCATGCTGTTGCTGCCCGATGATCATATCTGGGTGCAACGGCTGCATCTGAAAGGACTGACGGCGAATGCGCTGGATGCCAGCGCCCGTCAGGCCCTCGCCGCGGCCACATCATTGCCGACAACCGGCTTCAGTCTGGCCTTTGGCGATGTCGGACCGGACGGTGCGACCAGCGTTGCTGCAACAACGACCGAAGTTCTGGAAGAGGCCCGCAAATTCGCCCGCGACAATGGTTTCAATCCGAAATCGGTCGCGTCGCGCAGCTTCTTTGCCGGTTTCTCGACCCGGGCGGTGTTTGGCGACGCGCCCAGGCCGCTGGCATTCCTGCCGCGCATGCCGCGCATTCCGCCCGGATCAGGCGCGCAACCGGATTTGGCAAGGCCGCCCGACCGCAGGCCCTTCATTGCCGAATTCACCTGGCCCAAGCTGCCAAAACTGCCAAAACTGCCGTCGATCCGGCGCGAATGGCTTTTTGGCGGGCTGGCGGGGCTGCTGATTTTGACCGCGACGCTCTATTGGGCGATCGATCCGTACGAGCAATTCCTGGCGGCACCCGACGCGCTTGATAACCCGGCCGAATTCGCCTTGCCCGATGACCCTGGCCTGCCACCATCAGCACCGGCCGCTTTGGCGGTGCAAATGTCCGGACAGCTTGCGCCCGACTTTGCCGGTGCAGCGCTGCCGGCGCCGGTGATTCTGTCCGGTCTGTCCGGCGCGGCAGGCGCCGGGGGGACGCAAGTTGCCGTAAGTTTTGATGCCGAAGGGGTTTATTTCGCCCAGGTGCCAACCCCGCCGAAACCGCCGGCCGGACTGGGCGCGGTGCTGGCCTGGACCGCACCCGCGGCAATGTTCCTGGAAGCGCCCGGGCAGGAACCGGCCATCGGCGTGGCCGCCTTGCAGAAATTGCCGGTTCTCGAAGCGGCGTCTGCTCCGCCGCAAGACAGCGGATTTCGCGACAACGTCCTGCTGACCGCGGTTCCGACGCGCTCGGCGGGCGGACTGGCCGCGATCGGCAGCGATCCCGGCCTGGCATTGCCCAGTGCCGATGCCGCTGAATTTGCCTATCGTGATCCGGCGACGGTTCTTGATGGCGGCACCACCCTGCAATTGCTTGCGGCAATCGAGGACGGTAACGCCGACGGCCTGATTGACCGGCGTTCTCCGGAAACCTTGCAGCTTGCCGCACTCGGCGGGCCGGTTGTTCCGTTCGGGGTTTCCGACCGATTGATCGCAACGCCGGCGCCGGCGGCCGCGGCCCCCGGAACCCGGCCGCTGCCACGGCCCGACGGGTTTTCGGTAATTCTGCCATCAGAAGCTGCCGCAGCCCTGACACCGGCGAACACGACGGCGTTCATCGGGCCGGCATGGCTTGGCCCCGGGCCGACCGTCGACGCCTATCTTGTCACCGAATTTGTTGCCGGCAGGCCCGGCCATGTCCGCCCGCAACACCGGCCGGGCGGCGTCGCCCTGGTGCCGGTGCTGGCGGCGATCGATCGCCCGGTTTTCGGGCCCGACTGGCCGGGGCAGCCGTTTGCGGCAGTGCCTGCGGGCGCTGTCGAATTTGATGCCGCCAATCCGGCGCATCTTCGCCCGCTGCCGCGTTCGGCAGAAATGCTGGCGCGGGTTGCGGCGGCTGCTGCCCAGGAAAGCATCCTGGCCCTGAACCTGCCTGCGACCGCAGCGCTGGATGTCGGGTTGGGCTGGCAAGAATTCAACCCCGACAACCCGGCGCATGTGCGGCCGCAGGTCCGGCCCGCGTCGCTGCAGCAGCTTGCCGAACGGGGTGATCTGGCCCCAACCGCTCTGGCGCTGCCGACCTCGATCCGGTCGGCGGCACGTCCGTCGGGCATTGCCGCGATCATGCTGGCGCGGGCCGAGGAAATCGAGGCCGCCCAGGCCGCCGCCGCCGAAGCCGAATTGCGCGCCCAATCGGTGGCGGCAGCGGCGGCATTGGCACTGGCCGGTTCCGAGCCGCCGGGCGAAACGGCGGCTGCCGACCTTGACCCCGATCTTGCCGCGCTCGATGACGCCGAGCCGGAAACCGACGTCCAGGTCGCGTCGCTGCCGACCAGCGCCAGCGTTGCCGAAGCGGCGACAACCGACGGCGATCTTGAACGCGGCGCGTTCAATCTGATCGGAATCTACGGCACCGAATCGAAACGCCGCGCCCTGATCAGGTTGCCGAGCGGACGCTATGAACGGGTCACGGTCGGCGATGTGTTCAGCGGCTGGAAAGTGGTCGCGATTGGCGATGACGCGATCCGGCTGGCCAAGGGCGGCAAGGACGCCATCCTGCGGATGCCGCGCTAGGCGGCGTCTTCATTTGAGGGATTCCCTGTTTGGCTGAGTTCTGATTCAAGATCGAAAACGGAGGCGATCTTGAGCAGACGAACGTTGAGCGACGC
>JAYTCN010000304.1:0-1534 GCA_043736475.1 Paracoccaceae bacterium | reverse complement strand
CCTCGGGAACGCTGGTCGATGGGGGATCGAAGGCCAACATCATCGGGCTGACGGTGGCGCGCAATGTGATGGCCGGGGTGGACGTGCGCGAGGAAGGCGTGGCAGCCATTCCGCAGCCCCTGCGGTTTTACGCCTCCGACCAGGTGCATTCGTGCCACCAGAAGGCCGTAGAACTGCTAGGTCTGGGCAATCGAGCACTGGTCCGAGTGCCGTCCGACGATGCTTGCCGTATGGACCTTTCCGCGCTGGTCACATCCATAGCTAACGACCGCGCAGCCGGGCTGAAACCTGCGTGCGTTATCGCTACAGCCGGAACCACAAACACGGGCGCGATTGATGACCTCCCGGCGATAAGGAATCTGTGCCGTCGCGAGGGGCTATGGTTTCATGTTGATGGCTGCATCGGTGCGCTGGTGACAATCGCGCCCCATCACTGGCACCTCGTGGCCGGGATCGAGGATGCGGATTCCCTGGCCCTTGATCTGCACAAATGGCTGCACGCGCCTTTTGAGGCCGGGCTCGCACTGGTGCGTGACCGCGCACAACATTTCGGTGCATTTGCCTTGCATCCCGAATATCTGGAGGAAAAACCGCGAGGCATCGCGGCTTCGGAATACCTCTACAATTACGGCGTGCAGACCAGTCGCGGGTTCCGGGCGCTGAAGCTCTGGATGCTGCTCAAAGAGCACGGGGCGGCAAAGTTCGGCCGCCTGATCGACCAGAACATCGAACAGGCACGGTATCTGACCGAAGCGATCAGGGCCAAGCCGAACATGACCCTGATGGCGCCGACCGTGCTAAACATCGTGTGCTTCCGCTACGACCCCGGCGGGCTGGACGAAGCCGCTCTGCGCGTCCTGAACAGCGAAATCATGCTGCGCCTTCAGGAGGCCGGAATTGCGGCCCTGTCTGACACCACCGTGAAGGAGCGCCACTGCTTGCGCGTGGCGATCTGCAACCATCGCACCCGGCGCGAAGATCTGGATCTGGTGGTGCGCGAGGTGGTCCGAAGCGGGAGAGAAATCTTCGAGGAACACCAAGTGTCATGAATCCGCGCCGCGTTGACGGCGGCAAGGGCGCGACCTCCTGCACGATGACCTGTTGGGGGAACACTACGTACCATGTCCGGATGCCCTCCGTCACCGAACTCCATTAGCCGGGGATCGCCATAAATCACTCAGGTAAGCCGAGCTTGCGAAGATTTTCTGCCATACGGTTCAGGGCGGTAGGGGAAAACACCATGGCTTGCTTGTATTTTGACACCGTCAGATCCGGATAACTGCGCAATACCTCCACAAAGGCTTGATTGGCTTCTTCGACCCGGCCGGCTCCCGACAGCGACGATGCCAAATTGCGGTATCTCCAGTTGGCGTTTGGCCGTTCCTCGAGGGCGCGCTGATAGAACGCAGCAGCCTTGTCGTATTCTTGCGCCACTTCATGTGCCGACGCTATACCTACATAATTGTTGAAATTCATTGGGTCGATCGGACTCAGCCGCAGAGCGCGCTCGAAGTTTCCAATCGCCTTCTGGGAC
>JAYTCN010000303.1:0-3804 GCA_043736475.1 Paracoccaceae bacterium | reverse complement strand
AAGGGTCGCCATGCGATTTGACCGGCGCGCCGACATCTTCCTCTCAGCCTGCGCCCTTGCCGCAATCGTAATGTTCTGGCTATGAGTCCTGAGCCTAGTCTTCTGCACCATCCCGACCAGACGTCTCGGGAAGCGTTGCCCAAAGCAAGGTCAGGGCGTGGCCCTCCTTGCCAATGCGAACCTGTTCGAAGAGTTCGGGAATGTCCGCCAGCGTCCAGGCTGCGGGCGCGACTTCCCTCATCGATGTCGTGCCCACCCCGCCCGCAGTCAGTGCCGCAGCCGTGCCGCTGAGCGCTGAAACTTTCTGACCGCGCCCGCGTTCAATCCACGGGAATGTCCCTCCGCGGGTCGCATAGCGGATCTTGCCATCCTTCGACCAGACAGCGGCGATCGGTTCCTCATGCCGTTCGATCAGGCAGCGCGTGGCGGCCTCGAGGCTGATGTCGAGTTTCGCTCGCAAGGCGGCCACTGCGCTGATCTCGGGTTGCAGTTTCAAAAAAAGCAAAAGCAAATCATCAGGGACGAGAAGTCCGATGGCGAATTCATTGGCCTCGACCTCCTGGCGTTTGTACTGCCGCGCGGTTCGCGTTTCGCGCAAATCACCTTGGGTGCAAGCAAACGCCCCACCCAGTCCGAGCACATGCTTCTCCAACAAAAAGTGACCGAGCTCATGTGCGATGCCAAACCGCGCCGCCTGTGGCCCCCGCCGACTGTTGACAACAATGCTGCCGCAGCTGCGCACTTTGTCGGTCAACAGTACACCCTCACAACCGTCCATCTCGGCGTGGCGGATTTCTACAATCCCGAGGGATGTGGCAATCTGGTCGACGGGAACCGCGCCGTTGAGCGGGCCGATCTGCGTGTGCAGGCTTCGCGCCAGACCCTGCGGAGACTGAATGTCGGCGAGATCGACGCGGTCAAGCTGCAGGGTGCTACTCCGAACTCACGGGCCGCGCCCGCATCGACTTCACCATTTCTTCAATGATGCCGCGGTCGCGGGACGTAAGGTCCTTCAGATCACGGTGAATGCGCTGAATCTGCTGATCTTCAGGCGGTGGCACTTCGGCAACTCCAATCAATTCTTCTGCCGTAACACCAAAGAAAGCTGCCAGTTTCTGCACCAACTCAAAAGAGGGGTTGGCAGTCCGGCCTTTCTCAAGTTCCCAGATATGTGCCTTGGACACGCCAACCGCGTCGGCAAGCTTCTGAAGCGAAACTTGCGCGCCCTGTCGTAGGTCAAACAGCCGCTCGTTTAGGGTCATGACCCGGATCCCTCCGCTGTATGATGCATCTTACAAGTATATACCTGTATGATTGACAAAAACAATCGGCAGTTATATCTTACGATGACGGGCGCCGTGGTGTCCCGACGTCGCCCCGCCGCCATATGGAGACCCCACATGCCCAACACCATCGAACACCTCGCCCCCGGCGATCTCCGTCCGTGGGCGCGCAACGCCCGGACCCATTCCAAAAAACAGCTGAAGCAGATCGCAGAGTCGATCCGGATCTTCGGCTTTACCAACCCTGTGCTGATCGACCAAACCAACACCATCCTTGCGGGTCATGGGCGGGTCGAGGCCGCCAAGAGCCTCGGGTTGGATGCTGTCCCCTGCATCCGCATCGAACACATGTCCGAGGCTGAGAAGCGCGCCTATGTCATCGCCGACAACAAGCTGGCATTGAATGCGGGTTGGGATGATGAGATTCTTGCACAGGAGTTGCAGGGCTTGCTCGCCACCGAAGATATCGGTTTTGATATCGGGGTGATTGGCTTTGAGGTGGCGGAGATCGACAGTCTCGTGGAAGCTTTGGCACCAGAGGAGCCGGGCGATCCGGACGATGACATTCTGCCCGAGATTGCACCGCGCCGCGTCAATCTCGGCGATCTTTGGCAGTTGGGGCCGCACCGCTTGGCCTGTGGCGATGCCCTTATTCCTGCGGTGGTGTCTGCTCTGATGGAGGGGGAGCTGGCGCGGATGATCTTCTCGGATCCGCCCTACAACGTCAAGATCGACGGTCATGTCGGCGGCTCGGGCAAGGTCAAGCACCGTGAGTTCGCGATGGCCTCAGGTGAGATGACGGTGCCTGAGTTCACGCTGTTCCTCACCGAAGCGTTCCGCAGTATGGCGGATCACAGCCTTGATGGCTCGATCCACTATCTGTGCATGGACTGGCGCCACATGGGCGAGATGCTGGCGGCGGGACATGCGGTCTATGATGAGTTGAAGAACCTCATCGTCTGGGCCAAGGACAATGGCGGCATGGGGACCTTCTACCGCTCGCGCCATGAGTTGATCTTCGTGTTCAAGAAGGGCACCGCCCCGCATATCAACAGCTTCGAGTTGGGTCAGCATGGCCGCTACCGCACCAATGTCCGGAACTACCGCGGGGTCAACACGATGCGGGCCGGTCGGATGGAGGAACTGCAGCTGCATCCGACGGTGAAGCCGGTGCAGATGATTGTGGACGCCATCAAGGATGTCTCGGGTCGCGGCGATATCGTGCTGGATGTATTCGGCGGCTCGGGGTCCACTCTGATTGCGGCCGAGAAGACCGGTCGCAAGGCGCGGCTGATCGAACTTGATCCGATCTATTGCGACCGGATCCTGACCCGGTGGGAGAGGCAGGCGAAGGATGCGGCAGAGCAGTTGATCTGCGGCTGGCCGCAGCTTGACGTCGCCATGCTGGACGCTGCGCAATGACGGCGCGGGACAAGCCGGGATCAAGCAAACCCGGATCGCGCACACTGGGGCCGGGCAACACGGGCGCACTGGTCGCCCGTCCCGGGTATGAGGTGGGTTATGGCAAACCTCCCGAAGACACCCGGTTCCGGAAGGGTCAATCGGGCAATCCGCGGGGCCGGCCCAAGGGTGCCAAGAACAAGCTGCCAGCACTGAACGAAGAGCGGATGAAGTACATCATTCTGGAAGAAGCCTATCGCACCATCACCGTCCGGGATGGCACACGCAATATCACGGTGCCGATTGCTCGGGCCGTGCTGCGCTCGCTTGCGGTCAATGCGGTGAAGGGTCAGCATCGGTCGCAGCGGCTGTTTGCCGAGCTTTTGTCAGGAGTCGAGACCAGCAACAAGGAGCTGCATGACAGCTGGTTTTCTACCGCACTCGATTACAAGATCGCCTGGGACGAGGAACTGCAGCGGCGTGATCGCGCCCAAATCACGCATCTTCCACCGCCCTTGCCGCACCCGGATCATATCCAATTCGATATGAACCGCGGCACAGTGGTCATCCGCGGGCCGAAAACCCGGGAAGAGAAGGGCGTTTATGACAAGGTCTATGGCGAACTGCGCCGGCAGGTGATCCTGCGCGAAATATGTCGGGATGCACTGGTCACTGAGGAAGATCCCGAAGAACGTGCCGACCTTGCAGATTACATTAACCTCGCAAGCACGACCATGGCGCGTTATCGAACCGTATTGCCCGAAGACCTCTACCCCGTGGAAATCGATGCAAAACTCCGCGCCGAAATGCGTGACCTTGTGAAGACCTGGCCTCCCTTCATCGCAGCCGACATGGCGGCAGAAGGCTGGATCGATGAGGAGGCGAGCGGGGACCAAGAGGGGTAAGGTAGGATGATCAGAAAAGGCAGTATTGCGTGGATTCCCAGATGAGAGGTTGAAATCTCAATCGTTCTTGCGGGCTCTGTTGCACAAATCGCGAGGGATTCCCTACGTGACTCTGGGGTGTTAGTCGGCTTGCATGAGAAAACCCACCCCCCCGACCTACTGCACGACGAACTGGCGCTCCTATAACGCCGCCCTGAAGCAGCGTGGGTCGCTGC
>JAYTCN010000302.1:0-3809 GCA_043736475.1 Paracoccaceae bacterium | reverse complement strand
ATGCTGGAACTCGGCTGGGAGGCCTACCAGAACGACCACGAAGACGCGACCGGCCAGTATGAGATGAACTGGAAATACGACGACGTGCTGCAAACCGCTGACAAGCACTCTTTCTTCAAATTCATGATGAAATCGGTGGCGGAAAAGCACGGTCTGCGCTGCACCTTCATGCCAAAACCGTTCAAAGGCCTGACTGGATCGGGTTGCCACGCCCATATCTCGGTCTGGGATATGGACGGTAAAAAGAACGTATTCTCTGATGATAGCAAGGAACTTGGCCTGTCCGACCGTGGCCGCAACT
This sequence comes from Paracoccaceae bacterium, assembly GCA_043736475.1. Classification (GTDB taxonomy): domain Bacteria; phylum Pseudomonadota; class Alphaproteobacteria; order Rhodobacterales; family Rhodobacteraceae; genus JANMOK01. Next base: position 3,508 of record JAYTCN010000302.1, on the reverse strand, counting down.
TCCTTGGCGGCATTATGAAACACGCCTCGGCTCTGGCGGCCATCTGCAATCCGACCGTCAACAGCTACAAACGCATCAACGCACCGCGCACCTCGTCGGGGGCGACTTGGGCCCCGAATACCGTGACCTGGACCGGCAACAACAGAACGCACATGGTCCGCGTTCCGGGGCCGGGACGGTTTGAGTTGCGCCTGCCCGATGGCGCGGCCAACCCCTATCTGATGCAGGCGGTGATCCTTGCCGCAGGCCTTGATGGCGTGCGCACCAAAGCCGACCCCGGCCCGCGCTATGACATTGATATGTATACCCAAGGTCAGACCGTCACGGGTGCTCCGAAACTGCCGTTGAACCTGCTCGACGCCCTGCGCGACTACGACAAGGACACTACCCTGAAAGCCGCGATGGGCGAAGAATTCTCCGCCGCTTATCTGAAGCTGAAAGGCAAAGAGTGGGACAGCTACGTCAGCCATTTCTCGAAATGGGAACACGACAACACGCTGGACATCTAAGGAAACCCAAGGGAGTGCCGGGACCAACGCGCAGCACTCCCTAAATCCCAGCACTCTCTAAACTATCTCATACTGGCCTAAATATCCCCGCCGGAGGCTTCCACTGCTGAACACGATACGAACGCCTGTCGTAGATCCACGGCGTCAAGCCCCATGTGCCTCGCCGCCCCGGCCCCGAGCCGTGGCCGCGGCGCTTAATCCGCCTTCGTTAATTTTCTCTTACCAGCGCCTCGTAATGCCCTGAATACAAAAACAATTAAAAAGGTCCCGAGTTGGGACCAGCAAAAAAGGGCCCCGGAAACTCCGGGGCCTTTCTCCGTTCCTCAGTTCCGAAGGTAAGCCTCCAGACTATCCTCCAAAGCATCCTTCCATGGCGTGTGATGGACAGGTGCCATCGACCCCGTTATCACCGATTTATAAGCGTGGTTGCGGAAGGTCATGATCCCGGCTTTCTTGTGGTCCTTCCACTCAAAGAACGCCTCACACGCCCCATCGACATCAAAGCTGGGATAGTCGGTCTCGGCGATCAACTCCTTCACATAATCGCCCTGATATTGGATCGCGTCATGCGCGTCCTGCCCCGCATCCTCGCGCGCCACCCGGTCGACCACATCGGCCTGCAACACCGCCTTATTGGCAGGCACCGCAATCCGCTCCATGATCACATCCCGCACCCACCAAGCCTGCGCGTCAAACATGTTGAAGGTGAACCACTGATCCTGCATCCCCACATAGAACAGCTTCGGGTTATTCACCCAAACCACCCCCTTATATAGATCCGCCGCAGCCAAACGGTTCGCCGTTTTCAAGCGCAGATCATCCGGCAGGAACGGGAAGTGATGTTTATACCCGGTGCACAGAATGATCGCGTCGACGCGTTTGCTGGTGCCATCCTTGAAATAAGCCGTCGTTTCATCCACCCGCTCCAGCGCAGGCACTTCGACGAAATTCTCCGGCCAATCGTAGCCGAGCGGCGCATTCCTATAGGCCACGGTGATCGACTTCGCGCCATATTTCCAGCATTGCGAGCCGATATCTTCCGCCGAATAGCTTGACCCAAGCAGCAGAATATCCTTGCCATTGAACTCCATCGCATCGCGGAAATCATGCGCGTGCAGCACCCGCCCGCCGAATTTATCAAACCCCGGATATTCCGGCACGTTCGGGGTCGAGAAGTGGCCCGAAGCGACGATGACGTTGTCGAACTCCTCGTCATACATCTGGTCGGTTTTCATATCATGCGCGGTAACAGTGAAATTGCCCTTGGCTTCGTTGTATTTCACAAAGCGCACCGGGGTGGAAAACCGGATCCAATCACGCACGCCGGCCTTCTTCACCCGACCCTCAATATAGTCGAACAATACAGCGCGGGGGGGGTAAGAGGCGATTTGCTTGCCGAAATGCTCCTCAAAGGAATAATCCGCAAACTCAAGACCTTCCTTCGGGCCGTTCGACCACAAATAGCGATACATTGAACTGTGAACCGGCTCGCCATTCTCATCCAGACCAGTGCGCCACGTGTAGTTCCACAACCCACCCCAGTTGGATTGCTTTTCAAAGCATACAATTTCGGGGATTTCCGCCCCGTTCATCTTGGCCGATTGAAAAGCCCGCAGTTGGGCCAGACCAGACGGCCCTGCGCCGATCACTGCCACACGTTTTGCCATATCTTCCTCCGAGTTGTCCGCGCCCGGTTCGGGCTGCATTCCTGTTGGAAACAGGCTAGCGACAGTGGCTTACTCATGTCAAATTATATTCCTGTTGGGAAAAAGATGAGTGAGATGAATCTTTCGGCCTGCCTGAAGAATCGGTAAAGATCTGAGAGACAAAGCCCTTTCCAGTCATTGCCGCTTGGGGTTATGCTGAAGTCAAACATTGGGAGAGATCGCGGAAATGTCCAAATTCAATCAACCGCTTGGCGGCAATGAGATGGCGCGATTTGGCGGTCCTGCAACGATGATGCGGCTGCCGACACAAGACTCGGCGGCAGGGCTGGATGTGGCCTTCATTGGGATACCGATGGATATTGGCACCTCGAACCGATCTGGCACAAGGCATGGGCCACGCCAAATTCGAGACGAATCCCGGATGCTGCGGCCGTTCAATATGGCGACGGGGGCGGCACCGTTTGATCATCTGCAAGTCGCCGATATTGGCGATGTGCCGATCAACACCTTTGATCTGAAAAAGTCGGTCGATATCATCACCGACTACTATAACGGCGTGCTGGCGCATGGCGCTTTGCCGCTGACGTTGGGCGGCGATCACACCCTGACTTGGCCGATTTTGCGCGCGATCAAGGCCAAGCATGGCCCGGTGGCGTTGATCCACGTTGATGCCCATGCCGATATCAACGACACGATGTTCGGTGAGAAAGTGGCGCATGGCTGCCCGTTCCGGCGGGCGTGGGAAGATGGCTGTCTGCAGAATGACAAGGTTTTTCAGATCGGGCTGCGCGGCACCGGATACAGCCTTGATGACTTCGACTGGGGCCGTAAAAATGGCTGGACAGTAGTGCAGGCCGAGGAGTGTTGGTATAAGTCTTTGAAGCCATTGATGGCCGAAATTCGCGCGAAAATTGGCGATGCGCCGGTGTATCTGAGCTTTGATATTGACAGCCTTGATCCCGCCTTTGCGCCGGGCACCGGGACGGTCGAGCCGGGTGGTCTTACGATCTGGCAAGGCCTTGAAATCGTGCGCGGATGCGCGAGCTTGAACTTGGTCGGCGGTGATCTGGTTGAGGTCTCGCCGCCCTATGATCCGTCGGGCAATACTGCGCTGATCGGGGCGAATTTGCTGTATGAAATGCTGTGTGTTTTGCCAAGGGTGCCGCAGGGGCGGCACGTTGGCTAAAACCCCTCGACTATGGTGATCATCACTTCAGCGGCCCCATCGCGCTCTGCTTTGGCGGCTTGATATTCGGGCGAGGCGTAGCAGGCGCGGGCCGTTGCCAGATCGGGAAACTCGATCACAACATGGCGCTCAAATCCCGCGCCTTC
>JAYTCN010000301.1:0-1544 GCA_043736475.1 Paracoccaceae bacterium | reverse complement strand
GTGGCGCGTGGCGTGGTGCCGCAGGAAATGCTCGACAAATTGCCACCGGCAGCAGGTTACGAGGCGGCATATTTCCCGACACTTGCGGAAGTGGACGCTAACAAGGCCGCCGTCGTCGAGGGCTGGGATGCCGTCGTCGGTGCCAACGTCCAGTAATTGACATAGCCCCGGCCGGCTATTCCTGCCGGGGCCTTTCGTCATGGAAACCGCGCCGCCAAGACCGCGACGGAACCTGTCCTGGGCCTGGCTCGGGATTGTGCCGTTTGCAGCGTTTGCGGTGCTGTTCCTGATCCTGCCGACCATGAACATCGTGCTGGGCGCGTTCCGCACCCCCGAAGGCGCGTTCACGTTTGAAAATATCCGCGGACTGAACACCGCCTCGATCCGGGCCGCTTACTGGATTTCGATAAAAATCAGCCTCGCTTCGGCCCTGCTTGGCTGCCTGGTCGGTTTTGGCGTCGCCGCCGCTGTCACCCGGGGCGGCTTGCCGAAATGGATGCGCTCGCCCTTGTTGACGTTTTCCGGCGTCGCTTCGAACTTTGCCGGTGTGCCGCTTTCTTTCGCCTTTCTCGCCACCCTTGGGCCGCTGGGCATCGTGACCTTGTTCCTGAAAACGCAGTTTGGCCTAGACCTGCGCACCATGGGGTTCAACCTGCTCAGTTTCTGGGGCCTGACCATAACCTATCTGTTTTTCCAGATACCGTTGATGATCCTGATCATCACCCCGGCGCTTGACGGACTGAAGCGCGAGTGGAAGGAGGCGGCCTCGATTCTGGGAGCGACCGGGCCGCAATACTGGCGCATGGTGGCTCTGCCGATCCTGTTCCCGTCGTTCCTTGGCACCTTCGCGCTGCTGTTTGCCAATGCCTTCGGCGCGGTGGCAACCGCCATTGCCCTGACCGGATCGTCGCTGAACATCGTGCCGATCCTGTTGTTTGCCCAGATCAGGGGTGATGTACTGGGCAATCCGCATCTGGGCTATGCGCTGGCCTTTGGCATGATCGTCATCACCGGCATCGCCAATGTGGTTTACATCTGGCTGCGGGCCCGATCCGAGCGGTGGCTGAAATGACGCGGCTTTGGTCCTGGGGCATGCTGGCGATTGGCCTGATCTATTTCATCCTGCCGCTGGTCGGCATGACCGAGTTTTCGCTGAAAATGCGGCGCGGCGTCTATTCCTTTGACGCTTACGCCAAGGTATTCGCCGATCCGAAGTTTCAGGAAACCTTCGGTTTTTCGGTGCTGATGGCGCTGTTCACTATCGCCTTCGGCATTTGCCTGGTGGTGCCGACCGCCTATTGGGTGCGGCTGAAACTGCCGTGGCTCCGACCTTATGTCGAGTTTATCACCCTGCTGCCGCTGGTCATCCCGGCCATTGTCATCGTCTTTGGCTATATCCGGCTTTATAATACCTCAAGCTGGCTGCCGCTGACTGGAACCGCCACGGGCACCAATATTCTCTTGATGTTCGGCTATACCACGCTGGCCTTGCCCTATATGTACCGCGCGGTCGATACCGGGTTGCGCACGATTGACGTTGGCAC
>JAYTCN010000300.1:0-1546 GCA_043736475.1 Paracoccaceae bacterium | reverse complement strand
CGCTGTGCGACTGGACCAAACGCAGCGCGGCACTGGTTCGCGGGGCGATCGAAAGCACCCAGTTGCAGCAAGACGGCTATGATTTTCTCAACCTTGGCTATTACCTGGAACGGGCGGACAACACGGCACGCCTTCTCGACGTCAAATATTACGTCTTGCTGCCGGTTACCGACCGCGTCGGCGGCATGCGTGACAATTACCAATGGACGACCCTGTTGCGCGCGCTGTCGGCCTTTCGGGCGTTCCACTGGGCCTATGGCGGCGATTATACACCGGGCAAGATCGCGCATTTCCTGATCTTGAACAAAGCCTGCCCGCGCTCCTTGCTGCACTGTGCCGAAGAAACCGTGCGCCACCTGGACCGGCTGGCAATGGCCTATGGCAAAAAGACCAAAGCGCAAGAACTGGCCCGTCTTGGGTTGGCGCGACTTGCCGAAACCGAGGTGGACGAAATTGTAAGCTCGGGACTGCATGAATTCCTGACGCGGTTCATCCGTGACAATGCCGCCCTGGGGGCGGAAGTTGCCCAGTCCTATTTGTTCAGGGCGGCATGATGCGTTTGCACGTGCGCCATGTGACAACATACCGGTTTTCCGCCCCGGCGCGATTTGTCGTTCAGAGTCTTCGTCTGGTGCCGGCCGGATTTACCGGTCAGAAGGTTGTCGAATGGAACGTCAGCGCGGCGGGGGCGAAGTTCGGCGACTATTTCACCGACGCGGCCGGCGACCGGATCAGAACCATGTCGATTTCCGGCCCGGTCAGCGCGTTGGAAGTGGCGGTTGACGGCATCGTCGAGACTGCCGACACCAATGGCGTCCTGAGCGGCCATCGCGAAACAATCTCGCCCCTGACATATTTGCGTGCGACGGCGGCGACCCGCGCTGATAAGGCATTGGCAACATTGGCAGAAACTGCCCTGGCCGAGGGTACCGCCGGGACCGATCTGGAACGAGCGCACCGGTTGAGCGCGGTCGTCGCAGCGGCCATCGACTATCAACCCGGCGTAACCGGAATGCACACGACGGCGGCCGAAGCGTTGGCGCAGAAAATGGGCGTCTGTCAGGATCACGCGCATGCGCTGATTGCCGTTGCCCAGTATCAGCGAATTCCGGCGCGGTATGTCTGCGGTTATCTTTATGTCCGCCAGGACGGATCGGCCGAACTTGCGAGCCACGCCTGGGCCGAACTTTTTGTATCAGGTCTCGGATGGGTCGGGTTTGATGCGTCGAACCAATGCTGCCCGGACGAGCATTACATCCGGCTCGGTTCCGGTGCCGACGCCTATGATGCAGCGCCGATCCGCGGTCAAAGCCATGGCGGCGCCACCGAAAGCCTCGATGTGACGGTTGCGGTCGTTGCGATGCAGCAATAAGGTCCGGCGCGAATAGACGAAAGCTGACAAAATGACTTATTGCGTGGGATTGTTGCTGGACGACGGCTGCATGTTGCTGTCGGACACGCGTACCAATGCGGGCCTCGACAACATCGCGTCCTACCGGAAAATGTTCACGTTTGAAAAACCCGGTGAACGCGCCATCGTCATCCT
>JAYTCN010000299.1:0-1549 GCA_043736475.1 Paracoccaceae bacterium | reverse complement strand
TCAGCGATTCAATCGGCCCGGTAAAGCCGATCAGGATGCCGATCTTGACGTCTTCAGCCGAGGCGGCACCCGCGAAAAGGGCAGTTGCAGCCGAGGCCAGTAGCAGCTTTTTCATTGTTATCTCCCATGTTGGACCTTTGATCCTGCAGGAGAACCTAGAGTGCTATCGCAAAAAAGAAAAGCGCTTTGGCGACGGCCCGATTGCTGTTTGTGGCGCTGAGGCGGCGTTTCTGCGCAGCTTTCCGTAGCGTCACCATGGCAAGTCTGCTGCACTGCGGCGAATTCTTGGGCCAAGGACTTGACGATAATCCGGGCAATATCCACCTTTCGACCAAGGAATCGGTCCCGAAGGAACCATGAGATGCGTTACCGCCTTGCTTTTGCGCTTGCCTGTGCCCTCGGCCTGTCGGTCGGCGCGGCCCCAGCCATGGCCGAAGCGCTGTTCGGCGCCATTGCCTTTTCACCCTCGACCGGCAAGGTCGGCGGCGGCTGGAACTTTGTGGCCGAGCCGGACGCCACCTCCGAAGCGGCGGTACAATGCGGCGTCGATGATTGCGACACCGTTGTGGCATTCCCCAACTGTGCCGCCGTTGCGGTCGGCGACGGCTACGGCATGGGCTTTTCGGCCGACAAGTCGGTCGAGCAATCGGAAGAAACCGCGCTGGCCAATTGCGACGGCTTCACCACCAACTGTCTGGTAACGATGTCCTTTTGCAACGAAGGCTGACGGATTTCGCGCCTTCCCGCGAAAATTGGCCAATGTGTCGCGTCCTGAGTTAGCGTTTCGCTACCGAAACAACGGTAGGGACATGCCATGAACTTCGTCGAAGCAGTCAAATCTGGCTATCAGAACTACGTGAACTTTTCCGGACGGTCCGCCCGTTCGGCCTTTTGGTGGTGGGCGCTGTTTCAAATCATCGTTGCCATCATCATCGGCGCGGTTGAGGGCGGCGGGCAGGCCTCCGCCGGCATGATGAGCTACAACGCCGGCCCGATCGCCATGGTGTGGTCGCTCGCCAACCTGTTGCCGGGCATCGCCGTCGGCGCGCGCCGGCTGCATGACATCGACAAGTCGGGCTGGTGGCTGCTGATCGGTCTGATCCCGCTGATCGGCTGGATCATCCTGATCGTGTGGTATGCCACCAAAGGCACCACGGGCGACAACCGCTTTGGGGCTGACCCGTTGGCGGCTTAAATCGACAGCCGCGCCATCGGTATTGCGGCGGGGGACCCCTGGGTGCCCCGCTCGCGGTAGGGCGTGGTGTTGTAATGACTTCGGTAGCATTTGGAAAAATGCGACGGGCTGGCAAAACCGCAGGCCAGTGCCACGTTGATCACCGACATATCGGTCTGCATCAACAGGTTGCGGGCCTTTTGCAGGCGCAGTTCCATGTAATAGCGTTTCGGTGAGCGGTTCAGATAGCGGCGGAACAGCCGCTCCAGCTGCCGCGTCGACATGCCGACCTCCTCGGCCAGTTCGGCAGGCGACATCGGGTCCTCGATATTGCCCTCCATCATCTGGATGACCTGGCTCAGCTTGGGATGGCGC
>JAYTCN010000298.1:0-3838 GCA_043736475.1 Paracoccaceae bacterium | reverse complement strand
TGCCACTCATGCGGAAAGTCATGGGCGAGGATGGCGCTGGCATGTTTCCATTCGTGGCATTCATAATCTGAACGCACAAAATCCGGCAGGCGATCATCCAACATATTGTGCTCCGCGCCAAGAGTCAGAGCATAGGTTGTTCAAGTTCCGACGGCAAGCAACCCCTTCCTCGATTTGATCATCCGTTCAATCCAGCGTCTGCCGGTAGCGCCGCACCGCCAGAACGGTGACCACCGCGAGGATGATCGCCAGTGCCCGGTAATCCGCCGTCACATCGGCGACCCGGGCCCCTTTCAGCATCACCTTGCGCACCAGCCGCAGGAAATGGGTGGCCGGCACGGCGGTGCCGATCACCTGGGCCCAGCCCGGCATGCCGGCGAAGGGGAACATGAAACCGCTGAGCAGTATCGTTGGCAGGATGGTGAAGAACGACGCCTGCATCGCCTGCATCTGGTTGCGCGCGAGGGTGGAGATCAGGAACCCCAGCGCCAGATTGACGACGATGAACAGGTTGAAGCCGAGGAAGAACGCCAGCGGATCGCCCTCGAACGGCACGTCGAACAGGCTGCGGGCGGCGAGCAGGAAGATCGCCGTCTGCACGTAGCCGACGAAAATATACGGACAGATCTTGCCGAGCATCACCTCGAAGGGGCGCACCGGCATGGCGATCAGCATTTCCATCGTGCCCACCTCGCGCTCGCGGACGATGGCGATGGCGGTGATCATGATCATGGTCATCGACAGGATCACCGCCAGAAGGCCGGGCACGATATTGGTCGCGGTGCGGCCTTCGGGGTTGTAATGGCGGTGGATGATGGCGGTGAAGGCTGGCGGCCGGGCGGCGAGTGCAGCCAGCGGACCGGTGAAATTTGCCCGCATCGCCGCGTCGAGAACGCCGCTGACTGCGGCGGCGGCACCGGCAACTGCGGTCGGGTCAGAAGCGTCGGCGGCGATCAGGATCGCCGGATTGCGACCGCGCACGGCGTCGCGTTCAAACCCCGGTGGCAGCACGATGATGAAACTGGCCGTGCCTTGGCGCAGCGCGGCGTCGCCCTCGACCTCGCCCGCGACCAGACCCTGAAAATCGAAATAGGTCGATTGCTCGAGCGACGCGACGATCGAGCGGACAATCGGGCCGTTGTCCTGTGCCTGCAGCAGGGTCGGCAGGTGGCGGGGATCGGAATTGATCGCATAGCCAAACAGCAGCAGCTGGATCACCGGCAGGCCGATCATCATGCCGAAGGTCAGCCGGTCGCGGCGCATCTGGATGAATTCCTTGACCAGCACCGCCCGGAACCGCGCCAGCGAAAACATCAAGGCACCCCGGCATAATTGTCGCGGGCACCGGTCATCAGATAGATGAAGGCATCCTCCAGATCAGCCGGTTCCTCGCGCGCCGTGACGCCTGGCCCGGCAATTCCCTGCACCGACGCCGCCAGCAATGCCCGGTCTGGCCCCGAGACGTGTAGACGGGTGCCGAACCGGGCCGTCTGCGCCACGCCGGGGGCGCCGGTCAGCGCCTTTTCGAGGACGTCCAGCGACGGCCCCTCGACCCGCCAGGTGCTCAGGCCAACCTTGGCGGCGATCTGGTTCGACGGCCCGTCGATCAGCTTGCGGCCATAGGCGATGTAGGTGATGAAATCGCACTGCACCGCCTCGTCCATGTAATGGGTCGAGACCAGGATGGTGACCCCTTCGACCGCCAGCCGCCGGATTTGGACCCAGAAATCGCGCCGGGCTTTCGGGTCGACACCAGCGGTCGGCTCGTCGAGCAGCAGCAGTTGCGGCTCGTGGATCAGGCAGGCGGCGAGGGCAAGTCGCTGCTTCCAGCCGCCCGACAGCGATCCGGCCAATTGCCGGGACCGATCCGCCAATCCAAGATCGGCCAAAGCCCGGTCAACCCGGCTTCGACGGTTCGACAGCCGATACATCCGGGCGACAAAATCAAGGTTTTCGCGGATCGACAGATCGGTGTAGAGCGAGAATTTCTGCGTCATGTAGCCGGCTTGCGCCTTGATCTTCGCCGACTGGCGGCGCAAGTCAAAACCAAGGCACGTCCCCGCCCCCGCATCGGGTGTCAGCAAGCCGCAGAGCATGCGGATGGTCGTGGTCTTGCCCGAGCCGTTCGGCCCCAGAAAGCCGTGGATGGCGCCTCGGCCGACTTTGATGTCAAAATCATCCACAACCTTGCGCCCGCCATAGGCTTTGGTCAGTCCGCGGACGTCGATGACCGGATCGGTCATTTCGGCGGCCCGAGCGTCACCGGCTGGCCGGGCAAAAGCGTCGAGTCGGCAGGCAATCGCGCCTCGGCCCGAAACACCAGCCGCGACCTTTCCTCGCGGCTGAAAATGATCGGCGGCGTGAATTCCGGGTCGGTCGATATCCAGGCGAAAGCGGCGAAAAGGCCGGCTGGACAGCCATCACAGGTGACCGGCAATTCGGCACCCGGCGTCAACGTCGCCCGCATTTCCTCGGCCACAAAGAAGCGAACGATCCGGCCAGAATCTGGCAGGATCGATACCACCGGCGCCGCGACGGTGATTTCGCCGACTTCATAAAACAGGCGTTCAACCCGGCCATTTGCCGGGGCGACCACCTGTTTTTGCGACAGCGCGATTTCCATGCGCCGGACCTCGGCTTCGGCAGCCCGGACATTCGCGCGTGCTGCGGCAATCTCGGCGGGCCGCCCCCCCATTCCGGCCACCGCAAGCTGCGCCCGCAGCTGGTTGACCCGCGCCAGAGTGCTGGTCGCGCGCGCGCGGTCGGCGTCGACTTGCGCATCGGAGATGTTGTTGCGCGCCCGCAGGCTCTGGCTGCGTTCCAAGGTGCGATTGGCCAGGTCGAGGTCGGCCTCGGCCTGGGTCAGGGTGGCCTGGGTGACGGCCAATTCCTCGGGCCTTGCCCCGCTTTGCATGTTTTTCAGCGCCGCACCGGCCGCCTCGGCCCGCGCAACCGCTGCCGCAAGGCTTTCGGTTTCAAGTCGGGCGTCGAGCGTGAAAAGCAGGTCGCCCGCGGCAACAGCTGCACCTTCGGCGACAGCGACCGCTGTGATGCGCCCGGGGCTTTCGGGTGCCACGTAGATATATTCGCCTTCGACATATCCGGGGAATACCGGTTGGGTTGCCTCGCCGCCCGGCAACAGTGCCAAAAGACCGGACCACAGCGCTTCATACAACTTGGTCACAGCCGCCCCTCCGGATCGACAAGCAACCCATGCGCCAGAAAATCGCGGTGATGGGTGAAAAAATCGGCGTGACTTTCGGCGCTGAAGCTGCCGATACCGAACAGCTGGGCCAAAAGCGCGTTGGCCATCACGGGGCCGATCATGCTGCGCAGCGCGTGCTCGGGTCCGGCAACCCGGAATTCGCCCGCCGCCACGCCGCGATGGTACAGCCCGGTGAACACCGTCCTGACCGGATCGATCACCTCGCGCCGATACATTGCGGCGATCGAGGGGAAGGCGCCGGCCTCGCGCAAGACCAGCAAGGGCAATGCCAGGACTTTGGGATTGGCCAGCATGTGTTCGAGCAGGCGCAACAGCAGCGACAACGCCTGCTGCGCCGTGCCGGGGAACTGGTCGAGCGTCGCTTGTGCCTGCCGGATACTGGGCACAATCGCGCGTTGCACCAATGCTTCCAGCAGCGCCTCCTTGTTGGCGAAATAGAGATAGATTGTGGCTTTGGATATGCCGGCCTTGGCGGCGATGTCCTGCATCCGCGTTCCGGCAAAACCCTGGAGCGTGAACAGATCGAGCGCCGCGTCCAGCACTTCGTCGGGTCGCGCACCAGCGCGGCGGCGGAATTTCAGCGGGGCGTTCCTGGTCCGCGAATCCATTGAA
>JAYTCN010000297.1:0-1554 GCA_043736475.1 Paracoccaceae bacterium | reverse complement strand
CCGCGTTCAACAATCAGGTGGTGCAACTGGACATTGTTGACAGCTATTCCTGCCGCCCGCGCAACAATGTGCGTGGCAACAAGGTCAGCGAACATGGCTCCGGCAATGCCATTGATATTTCAGGGTTTGTTCTTGGCACAGGCCGAACCTTGACCGTGGCAGGCAACTACGGCACCCAGATCAGGCGTGCGAAATCGGCCGCCTGTGGGACGTTCCGCACGACGCTTGGCCCCGGGTCGGACGGCTATCACGAAGATCATATCCACCTTGACGTCGCCAGTTACCGTGGCAACCCCTACTGCCGCTGATCGAATATCGGCGCTGGTCCAAGCGGGAACGGCCCAAGGTTCATCCATCCATCTGCGAAGGTCAGTGGCAAGTCGAGGACATTTGGGTCGGCGCCGGATTCTGCCAGGACAGTCAACGCCTTGGTCAGGCTCTCGCCCATTTCGGCGCGAACCAGCCCAAGGGCCACGGCAAGTGCCGGAATCTGGCGCCAATCCTCGACACGAATGTCAATCTGTCCCTGTGCCACGCCGTCTGGCCCGGGCGCGACGCGGCCCATTGCGGACAGTCGCAGGCTGCCCCAGGCCAATTGAAAATCGTTGACAATCAATCCGGTGACGGCTGGCGAGGTCGCACCCGCATGCCGGTCCAATGCCGCGCTGAGGGTGATTACTGCGTCAAGATGCACAGAGCTGATCACATCCCCTAGTGCGATCATCCTGCCTCCCAGGCTTGGATCCGGGCGAAGGTCGGAAACCTCAAGGCCCAGTCGCTGACCAAATGGCACGGTGGGGTCGTTGGCCACGGCCAGGACAGCGGACCCGACCCCGACTTGCCAACCGCGATCCGACCGGACCGAAAGGTCGTGGCCCTCGATCACAAGTTCGCCCAAAGTCAGATCGGATGTGGGCAGCAGCCGCAATGAGGCAACGATCCTGGTAGATGTCAGGGCGATTTGCTGACCCGGTCCGTTGATCTGCTGAGTCTGAGGAAGGATCGCGATGATGTGCCAGGGTTTCCAGGTCATCGACAGGATCTGCGCAAACGGCGCTGTCCAGCCCCAGCCAGTCTGCGGGTCCGCCAATCGTGGCTTGGTGACTGTCAAGTCAAACCGGCTTGGAAAGCCCGAGACCGAAATGCCTTCGTTCCCGGTCGTCATGCCTTGCGCCGCCGTGGCGGCGAACCACTGACCGGCCCCGCCCTCGATCGCGGTTGCGCCGACAAACCAATAGCTGCCCCACAGCACACCCAGAGCCAGCCCCAACCATAGAATTAACCGCATCCCCGCCCCTTTCCTTAGCCTGCGGCATGATGTCTACAGACAGGAAAGGTCGAGGGCCAGCAGCCGGTCCGCAGATGGACGGTGCCATGTGGGTATTTGGCTATGGATCGCTGATCTGGGACCCCGGGTTTGCCTATGCAGAGCGCCACTTGGCCCGACTTGAGGGCTGGCATCGCAGCTTCTGCTTGCGCTCGATCCACCATCGCGGCACCCCCGAAGCGATGGGTCTGGTGCTGGCGCTGGACAAGGTGGCCGGGTCGACCTGT
>JAYTCN010000296.1:0-22136 GCA_043736475.1 Paracoccaceae bacterium | reverse complement strand
AACAAGTTGCGCGGCGGCCTGAAAGTCGCTGCCGTCAAGGCCCCGGGCTTCGGCGATCGTCGCAAGGCCATGCTGCAGGACATCGCGGTTCTGACCGGCGGCCAGGTCATCTCGGAAGATCTGGGCATGAAACTGGAAAACGTCGGCATCGACATGCTGGGCAAATCCAAGAAAATCTCGATCAACAAAGACGACACCACCATCATCGACGGTTCGGGCAACAAGAAAGAGATTGCTGCCCGGGTTGCGCAAATTCGTCAGCAGATCGAAGAAACCACGTCGGATTACGACAAGGAAAAACTGCAGGAACGGCTGGCGAAACTCGCCGGCGGCGTTGCGGTGATCCGGGTCGGCGGCCACACCGAGACCGAAGTGAAAGAGCGCAAGGACCGCGTTGATGACGCCCTGAACGCCACCCGCGCCGCGGTGCAGGAAGGTGTTGTTGTTGGCGGCGGTGTTGCCTTGGTCACGGCGGCAAAATCGCTGGCGAAACTGAAAGGCGCGAACTCGGATCAGGACGCGGGCATCGCCATCGTCCGCCGGGCGCTGGAATCGCCGCTGCGCCAGATCGCCGACAATGCCGGCGTCGACGGCGCCGTGGTTGCCGGCAAAATCCGCGAAAGCAGCGACGCATCGTTTGGTTTCAACGCCCAGACCGAAGAATATGGCGACATGTTCAAGTTCGGCGTCATCGACCCGGCGAAAGTCGTGCGCACCGCAATGGAAAACGCTGCCTCGATCGCCGGCCTCTTGATCACCACCGAAGCGATGGTCGCCGACAAGCCGGAGCAAAAAGGCCACGGCGGCGGCATGGGCGGCGGCGGCATGGGCGGCATGGGCGGCATGGACGGGATGATGTAATCATTCGCTCCCGCTAGGAACAACAAAGGGGCATCGCAAGGTGCCCCTTTTTGCTTTCAGAAAGGCTGCGAAATGCCACCCGTAATTGTTGACCCTTCGAAGGTTCTTGAATTTGCAACTGCGGGGGATTTTTACGACTGGCTGTCGAAGCATCACGACACCGAAGAAGAAGTCTGGATCAAGATGCACAAGGTGGGTTCGGGTTTGAAATCGATCAATTGGGCGCAGGCCGTTGATGCGGCCTTGTGCTGGGGTTGGATCGACGGAATCCGAAAAGGATTTGACGACAAAAGTTTCCTCCAACGCTATACACCACGCGGGCGCAAAAGCATGTGGAGCCAGATCAACGTCAACAACGTTGCGAGGTTGATTGTTGAGGGACGGATGACAGAACACGGGCTGTTGCATGTTGAGGCGGCCAAGGCCGATGGTCGTTGGGACCGGGCTTACCCAAGCGGCAAGGACATGAAGATTGCTGATGATCTGCAGGCGGCAATTAATGCCTCGCCAAAGGCCCGTGAAATGTTGGCGAAACTGAATGAACAGAACCGCTTTTCGCTGGCGTCGCGCATGCACAACACCAAGACCGAAGCGGGGCGGAAAAAGAAGATAGAAACCTATGTCGCCATGCTGGAGCGAGGCGAGACGATTTATCCGCAGGGGAAGAAGTGACACTGGCGTGTAAGTGAGCCAATGTTACGACATGCGCCTGTTCCTACTCACCGCCCTTGTCATGCTCGCCTTTGCCGCCAATTCGGTGCTGAACCGCCTGGCACTGGCCGAGCATGCAATCGGGCCGGGGAGTTTTGCGGCGATCCGGCTGGGCGCGGGTGCACTGGTCCTTTTCGGGTTGATCCTGCTGCGTCAGCAGCGCCTTGCTCTCTTTGGCAAACGCCGCGCGATCGGGGCCGCATCGCTGCTTTTGTACATGCTGGGTTTTTCCTTTGCCTATCTGACCATGCCCGCAGGCGTTGGAGCCCTGACGCTGTTTGGCGGCGTGCAGGTCACGATGTTCAGCGCGGCTTTGCTGCGTGGCGAACAGATTCCGCTGCAACGCTGGCTGGGTGCGGCAATCGCGTTTGCGGGCCTGCTTTGGTTGTTGCTGCCGCTTGGGCAAGGCACAGTGGCGCTGAGCGGTGCCGCGCTGATGACCGCGGCGGCAATCGGGTGGGGAATCTATTCGCTGAACGGGCGACGCGAAGGCGACCCACTGAACGCAACGGCGGCAAATTTTGTTTTGGCGGCTCCGGTCGCAATCGCTGCGATGCTGCTTTGGCCCGACCTTCTGCAGGCCAGCCCCAAGGGCATCGTTCTGGCGATAGTGTCAGGCGGATTGACCTCGGGGCTTGGCTACGCGCTGTGGTATAGCGTGCTGCCGCGTCTGCAAGCCTCCGCCGCCGCCGTCGCACAATTGACGGTGCCGGTCATCGCGTTTGCCGGTGGATCGGTGTTGTTGGGCGAGCCACTCACTTTTCGCTTTGCACTGGCCACAATTCTGGTGCTGGGCGGGGTCGCCCTGTCTTTCGCAAATCCGCGGAAACGGGCGGTTCGTTAGTCAACTTCAGACAGCCCACCGACGAGCCGATCTAAGCATCAAACCAGATCAAGCTTTCGGGCTGATCCGGTTCACATGGCCCATCTTGCGGCCATCGCGAATTTCGGTTTTTCCATATAGGTGGATCGCGTCGCCGGCATGTTCGGCCAAACGATCCAGATCATGCCCGATCAGGTTGGTCATCATCGCATTGGAATGGCGCTGACCGTCGCCCAAAGGCCAGCCGGTAATGGCACGGATATGCTGCTCGAATTGGTCGATCACGCAGCCATTCTGGGTCCAATGGCCGGAATTGTGCACCCGCGGGGCGAATTCGTTGACGACAAGGCCTTGCGCCGTCACGAACAGTTCCAGCCCGAGAACACCGACATAGTCGAGCGCATTCAGCAGTTTTCCGGTGGCCAGAACCGCGTCTTGCCACTGGACGGCGCTGATCGCCGCCGGGATCGTGGTCGTCCGCAAGATCCCGTCGCGATGCAGGTTCTCGCCGGGGTCGAAACAGACCACCGACCCATCCATGCCGCGGGCGCCGATCACCGAAATCTCGCGCTCAAACTCGATGAATCCCTCCAGAACGGCGGGCCGATGATCCAGCCACTTCATCGCGTTTGCGGCCTGCCGGTGGTCGAATATCTTGATCTGGCCCTTGCCGTCATAACCCAGCCTTCGGGTTTTCAGAACCGCCGGCGTACCGATGGCTTTCAGGGCAAGGTCCAGCTCGGCCAGGGTCGCAACCGGGGCGTATGGTGCCGGCCGCAACCCGAGGCCGGCCAGAAAATCTTTCTCCAGCACGCGGTCTTGCGACACCGCCAGGGCCCGCTTGCCCGGGCGTACCGGTGCCAGCGTTTCCAGCACGGCCAATGCCTCGGCCGGGATATTCTCGAATTCAAACGTCACCACATCAACGCTTTCGGCAAACGCCCGCAGGGCGTCGTGGTCGTTGAATGCCGCGCAGGTCACCTTGTAGGCAACATGGCTGGCCGGCGCAGCGATCATCGGGTCAAGGATGTGGCAGCGATAGCCAAGCCGCGATGCCGCAACCGCCAGCATCCGACCCAGTTGCCCGCCACCCAGAATGCCGATCACCGATCCGCTCGGCAGCGCCTCAGTCATGCAGCGGCTCGTCGGCGACGGCGGCGGCCTGGGCATCGCGCAGCGCTTGCAACCGGTCTGCCAGGGCCGGGTCCGCCAGCGCCAGAATCGCGGCAGCCAGCAAGCCGGCGTTGGCAGCACCGGCACCGCCGATTGCCAGGGTGCCAACCGGCACCCCCTTGGGCATCTGCACGATCGACAACAGCGAATCCAGACCCGACAGGGCGCCAGATTTGACCGGCACGCCCAATACCGGCAGCAGGGTCTTGGCGGCCAGCATGCCGGGCAGATGCGCCGCACCACCGGCACCGGCAATGATGATCTGCACCCCGCGCGATTGCGCGGTTTCGGCATAGTGAAACAGCCGGTCGGGGGTGCGGTGGGCCGACACGATCTTGACCTCGTGGCCGATTTCCAGCGCCGCAAGAACGTCTGCCGCTTCCTTCATGGTCGGCCAGTCGGATTGGCTGCCCATCACGATTCCGACGATTGCTTTGGTCATTCTGCTGCCCTGCCCGACCCGGGAAAGCGCGCACTATCAAATCGCCGCAGGGCGCGCAATGCAACAATCACGCGATGATGTCCGGGGTCAATTCGTCAGACAGCCGGGCCAGGCGGTCTTTCAGGGCCAGCTTCTGTTTCTTCAGGCGGCGCAGCGTCAGCGGATCCGCGTGTCCGGATTCATCGAGCGCCGCGATCGCCGCGTCCAGATCGCGATGCTCTTGCTGAAGCTGCTTCAGGCGCATCCGCAGTATTTCGGTGCGCTCCATTGTCAGTGGCGTGTTCATGTGCCCGCTGGGGTCTCCGTGACGGCATGCCATGAATGTAGAGCGCAAATGTCGGATCGCAAGCGGCCATTTTTCAGGGCTTTGCCTTGTCAGCCGCTGGATTGTGCCCATATGAACAAAGACGCGGCCGCTTCGGGGTTGCGCCTAAAGTCGCTTTGAACAGGACTTGTGACCGATGACAAAAGTAACCTTTGCCTCGCACCCTTACTTGCTTGGGTTTGAACAGCTCGACCGTTTGGTCGAACGCACGGTCAAATCCGGCAATGATGGCTATCCGCCCTACAATATCGAGCAGCGTGACGAAACCAGTTACCGCATCACCCTTGCCGTCGCCGGTTTTGACGAAAGCGCGCTGAGTATCACGGTCGAGGATTCGCAGCTGGTGATCCGCGGGCGGCAAACCGAGGATTCTGACGACCGGGTATTCCTGCACCGCGGCATCGCCGCCCGGCAATTCCAGCGCAGTTTTGTCCTGGCCGAGGGCGTCGATGTCAGCGGGGCCGAGCTGGAAAACGGACTTTTGCATCTGGATCTGAAACGACAAGTCCCCGATACGATCGTGCAGACAATCAAGATCAGTTCGGCGAATGGAGCGAAGAAATGAGCGATTTTCCAAGTTTTTCCGATCAGACCGGCGGCCGGATCGTTTACGTGCGTCCGATGGCGAAAGACCAGTTGCCCAAAATCATCCGCGAACAGGTCGAGGGCGATGGCCCGGTCTACGCCATTCACGGATCGGATGGCGCGATCCTGGCCCTGGCGATGAACCGTGGTCTGGCCTTTGCCGTTGCCCGGATGAACAAACTCGCCCCGGTCAGCGTGCATTAAAGCAAATCAGGGAAAAGCGGGAACCGGTTTTCCCGCCCGATTTGCGTAAAGCAAATGGTCAGACCAGTTCGGGCGATTCTGTCAGCGCCTGAACGGGTCTAAGGCCGCGACACCGCCAAACCGCCCGTTTTGCGCTGCAATGGCCCGGAATCGCCACCCGGTCGGGCCGCCGATGTGCCGGCGCCGGCTGTGGATAACTTTGGCACTCGGTGGATAAAAATCCGGTTTTCGGCCTTTTCGTCGTTTCGCAACCGCGAAGCGGTTTGGTGCCAAGGCCGGCTTTGCCTGGCTGCAGCCCGGGTGGCCGGGTTAACAAAATTCACATTGCCCGACACCGGGTTGTTGCCGACGGAAAAGGCTGGTTTTCCGGGGGGAGTCATCCGCGCCAGGGGAGCAGCCTGTGAATATTCGGTTAATTTTTAAATTTTAAGTTGATATATTCAATAACTTACTCTGAATTTCACGCGTGAAATCCGGGTCAGTATCGGGCCAGTCTTTCGGTTAAAAGCTCGAAAAATCCGTCCGAATCGAGATCGCGGATATAGGTGGCGTTGCGCTTTCTGCCGCTAACCCCCCACCAGTCCACCACCGTCATCCCCATGGTCAGCTCCGAGGCGGCCTCGATTTCCACATTCACCTCGCGCCCGGTATAAAGTTCGGGTTGCAAAAGCCAGGCAATCACGTTCGGGTCATGCAAAGGCCCGCCGTCAGTCCCATATTTCCGCTCGTTAAAACGCTCGAAAAAGTCCATCATTTCGGCGGTTGCGACCGCGACCGGATTGGCCAAAGCCCTTATTTTCTCGACTCTTTTCGAGGTTGTCAGGGCGTGATGGGTCATGTCCAGCGGATGCACGACCAGCGGGATGCCGCTGCCGAACACGGTTTGGGCGGCCTGCGGATCGACGAAGATATTGAACTCGGCGCAAGGCGTGGTGTTGCCGCCTTCAAAGCAAGCCCCGCCCATAAGGACAATTTCCCTTATTTTCCCGGCAATTTCCGGGGCTCGGATCAGTGCCAGCGCAACATTTGTCAAGGGTCCGATCGCGCACAAGGTCACCGCACCCGAAGGCCGCGACAGGACGGTATCGATAATGAAATCAACGGCATTCTGCGCCTGCAACGGCATCACCGGGTCGGGCAGGACCGGGCCGTTCAACCCGGTTTTTCCGTGAACATATTCGGCGGTGACCAAAGGCCGGACCAACGGTCGCGCCGCGCCGGCAAAAACCGGTATGTCGGTTCGGCCTGCCAGTTCGCAGATCATTCTGGCATTTTTCTGGGTCAGATCCAGCGGCACATTGCCGGCAACGCAGGTCAGACCCAATATTTCCAGCTCGGGCGACGCCAGCGCCAGCAAAATCGCCACCGCATCATCCTGGCCTGGATCGGTATCGATGATGATCTGGCGCCGAGTGCCCATCAGCTGCGCACCAGTTCCTCATAGGATTTGGCTACTTTTCGGGTGAGTTCACCGACTTTGAAATGATAATCGCCGATCTGTCCAACCGGCGTCACCTCGGCTGCGGTGCCGGTCAGCCAGCACTGCTGAAACGATCCGAGTTCGTCGGGCGTGATATGGCGCTCGATCACCTCGATTCCCATGTCGCGAACCATGGCAATGACGGTTTGGCGGGTCAGACCGTTCAGGAAACAATCCGCCTTGGGTGTATGGACAACACCATCCTTGACGAAAAAGACATTCGCCCCGGTGGCTTCGGCGACGTAGCCGCGAAAATCCATCATCAGGGCATCCGAACAGCCTTTTGCCTCGGCAGCATGCTTGGACATGGTGCAGATCATATACAGGCCCGATGCCTTGGCAAACGACGGTATCGTCTCTGGCGATGGCCGTTTCCATTTCGAGACGTCGAGTTTGGCACCTTCCATCTTGGCGCCACCGTAATAAGCACCCCATTCCCACACCGCGACACCCATGTGAACCGGGTTGCGTGACGAGGACACTCCCATATCCAGCCCCGACCCGCGCCAGCAAATCACGCGAACATAGGCGTCGGTAAAGCCATTTGCGTCCAACGCCGCCCGCTTCGCCGCTTCAATCTGATCAACCGAATAGTGGATCGGCATCTCCATGTATTCACCGGACTTCAACAGCCGCGCCGAGTGTTCGCGGCCCTTGAATATCTTGCCGGAATAGCACCGTTCACCTTCGAAAACTGCCGAACCATAGTGAAGCGCATGGGTCAGCACATGAACTTTCGCATCGCGCCAAGGCACCAAATGTCCATCAAGCCAGATGTATCCATCACGGTCATCATATGCTGCGGCCATTGCTTCATTCCCTTCCAGATCTTTCTGAAAGTTGCGCAAGACATACTTTCAGCGACAGATTATTACAAAATTGCCACCTGTCGCTAGCATTTGATTCTTGGAAAGTCAACAAGACTGACATATTATACTCACGCGGCTGAAACACGGGCGGAAGTATGCAGCAAGGAAAATTCCCCGGCAGCGGATCGCGCGGCGAACAATTGTTGTTCCTGACCGATGACCAGCTGCGCCAAGGCATCGAGTTGATGTTTTTTGCATACAGGGCCTTTACCTCGGATCCGGACCGCATCCTTGAAAATATCGAATATGGCCGCGCCCATCATCGGGCGGTGCATTTTATTAATCGGTCACCCGGTCTGACCGTGAATGAATTGCTGGATATATTAGGTGTTACCAAACAATCGCTGAATCGCGTGTTGCGCCAGCTGATGAGTGACGGTTTGGTTGCTTCGAAGATTGGACGTGAAGATCGCAGACAACGAAACCTGACGCTGACGCCGAAAGGTCAGGCACTGGAGCGCGAGCTCTCCGACTCGCAGAGGGCAAGGATGCGCAAGGCTTATTCGAGTGCCGGACCAGATGCGGTGGCCGGATTTCGCGATGTTTTGCTTGGAATGATCGAGCCGGAAAAGCGTGATCAGGTTCTGGGACTCATGGAACAGGAGCGCTGAAAATGGCGATGGAACAGCCAGATGCCCACATACTGGTCGTCGATGATGACGAAAGAATTCGGACTCTGTTGCAGAAGTTTCTAGCCAGAAACGGCTACTGGGTCAGCACGGCGCGTGATGCCGCACATGCGCGCCGACTGCTTATGGGTTTGGAATTCGACCTGCTGGTTTTCGACGTGATGATGCCTGGTGAGGATGGTTTCACGCTGACCCGCGATTTGCGGCGCCACCTTGATACGCCAATCCTTTTGTTGACCGCAAAGGGTGATGCGGGAGACAGAATTCGTGGCCTGGAAGCCGGGGCGGATGACTATTTGCCAAAACCTTTTGAACCACGCGAGTTGCTGTTGCGGATCAATGCCATTCTGCGTCGCGTACCCAAAGGCGAGAAGGTCAAAGTGCCGCCACGCACACTGCACATGGGCGATGTGCGATACGATCTGGCGCGCGGCGAACTGTGGAACGGATCAATTCCGGTTCGTTTGACCGCGACCGAGGCAGCTTTGATGCGGATATTTTCTGCCCGCCCGGGCGAGTCGATTTCGCGGGCCGAACTGGTCGACGATCCGGATCAATCCAGCAATCAGGCTCAAGAACGGGCTGTGGACGTTCAGATTACACGCCTGCGACGCAAGATCGAAATCGATCCAAAATCACCTCGCTATCTGCAAACGGTCCGAGGGTCGGGCTACATGCTTTCGCCTGACTGAATTGCGCCATGGTGACTGTACTTTTGACCCATGCCGATTGCTTGAAACATGTGAATCCGGTTGGCCATCCGGAGCGCGTGGCGCGTTTGCAGGCAATTGTCAAATCATTAGAGGCCAGCGAATTTGACAATTTGATTCGGGTTGATGCGCCATCGGCCAGCGATGATGATCTCAACCGCGTTCACCCGTCGTCACATCTGGAAAGGATACTGGCGGCGATCCCGCAGACCGGTTTCGCGGCGCTGGACCAAGATACCTTCCTTTCGCCCGGTTCTTTGTCAGCGGCCCGCCATGCTTTCGGCGCAAACATCAAAGCGGTTGACCTGGTTCTATCGGGGCAGGCACGCAATGCTTTTTGCGCGATTCGACCGCCTGGGCACCACGCTGAAGCCAGGCAACCAATGGGTTTCTGCCTTTTCGGAAATGTTGTGGCAGGGGCGAGGCACTCGCTTCGGCGCTGGGGACTGGAGCGTGTAGCCATCATCGATTTCGACGTGCATCACGGCAACGGCACGCAGGATTTGGTCTGGGATGATGCGAACATCGCATTCGTTTCAATCCACCAGATGCCGCTGTACCCGGGCAGCGGGTCTGCGGCGGAGACCGGCGCGAGTGGAAACATACTGAACCTGCCCCTGATGCCGAATTCGGGAAGCGCCGAGTTTCGGCTGAATATTGAGCTGAAAGCACTGCCGTTCTTGCGCCAATTTGATCCGCAAATGCTGTTCATATCGGCTGGTTTTGACGCCCATCGCGCTGATCCGCTGGCAAATCTCAACTTGAGCGACGGCGACTTTTACTGGGTGACCAAACGAATTTGCGGACTTGCCGATGATCTCTGCAATGGTCGCGTCGTCTCGACTCTGGAGGGTGGATATGATCTTGATGCGCTGGCTGCGTCGGTCTCGGCGCATGTGCGGGCATTGATGGAGAATGGGGCTTGAGCCAGACCGAAATCAGCAAGATGACATTCGAAGCCGCGATGGCCGACCTCGAAAACGTCGTCAGTCAACTGGAATCCGGCTCGGTCCCGCTTGAAGAATCAATCGCTCTTTACGAGCGTGGCGCCGGTCTCAGGGCGCATTGCGAGGCAAAACTGAAGGCGGCCGAGGAAAAGGTCGCCCAGATTGTGCAGGGACCGGACGGAAATGCCGCTGGCATCAGGCCCGTCGAAATCGGTTGATATGTCCAACAGTGACCTGTCGGGATTTCAAGGGGTTCTGACCCAGGCTGGAAGTGTTGTCGAAGGCGTCATGGATGCCTTGCTGCCGCAATCGGAAAGCCAAGTTATCGAGGCCATGCGCTATGCCGCCTTGGCGGGCGGAAAGCGCATGCGGGCTTTTCTTGCCATCGAAAGCTGCCGCATCTATCGCGTACCGGAAAAGCAAGCGCTGCGTATCGCTGCGGCGGTTGAATTTATCCACGCATACTCTTTGATCCATGATGACTTGCCTTGCATGGATGATGACGATCTGCGCCGCGGCAAGCCAACTGTGCATATAAAATGGGACGAAGCCACAGCCGTATTGGCTGGCGACGCGTTGCAGTCGTTGGCTTTTGAAACCTTGACTGCCGCGCAGACGGCACCGGATCCCCACGCCCGAATTCGACTTATCCGATCACTGGCGCAGGCTTCTGGCGCGATGGGCATGGTCGGCGGTCAAGGGTTCGACATAGCGGCCGAACGATCGAAAGTTGTATTGGGCGTCGATGAAATAGCTGACCTTCAGGCGCTGAAAACCGGTCAGTTGTTTCGCTGGTCGGCCGAAGCGGGGCCGGTTATTGCCAATCTCGATTCGACAGCAATGACCGAATATGCCGGGGCACTTGGGCTGGCGTTTCAAGTTTGGGATGACGTTCTGGATGTGGAGGGCGATCCGGCAAAGGCGGGGAAGCGCCTGCGTAAGGATGCCAGGGCGGGGAAGGCGACTTTTGTTTCACTGCTTGGGCTCCAAGGCGCAAAGAGACATGCTGTTACTTTGGTCGACGCTGCAATAAGCGCACTGGAACGCTATGGATTGCCTGCCGAGAACCTGCGCAATGCGGCGCGATTCAGCATTAATCGTGAAGTTTGAAGCCGAAATTGCGCAACAGGTTGAGTTTGCTGGCGCAACGTCCTGGGTGGGTTTACCTGTTTGTCACATCCCGCAAGAAGGATCGATTGGTGGCTTTGGCTCGCACGTGGCGAATTTCCTGGCTGATTCCGGGATGCTCGAAAGGGGACTGAAATTTCGCTCTGTTTTCTTGCCGGATACCTTTCTCGACCAAAATTCGCCCGAAAAGATGTATGAATCTGCGAACATGCATGCGCTTCAGATCGAAGCCAAGGTTTTGGCCGTGTTGGGCGTCAGCAGCATCGGCGTGAAACGCGCCTGATTTCGACAAGTCAGAATCTGAAACTCGCACCCAAGTTCAAAGCCTGCGTAAACACATTCGTCGACAGAGTTCCGCCGCCGTTCAAGGTAACCTCATTGGTCGAGTAGGTTGCGTTGATTTCACTGAACACAGACCAATTTTCGTTCAGATCATATTCGACGCCGACAATAGCGCGTGCTGCCGGACCGCCAATTTGGTACTCAAACGTAACCGGTCCGCCGACGCGAGTCTGTACTTCAACATGGGGCAGCGATAGGCCAAAGCCCGCCCCTGCATACGGGCGAAGCGGACCAAGTTCGTCGAACCGGCGAATTGCATTCAAGGTAAGGATATTCAAGCCGTCAGTAAATTCGAGGATCTCGAAACCAGAATTGGCGCGTGTCGCATCGCTGGCATAGACTTTCGTATGCGTGAATTCGATCGCAAAGCCCCAATCGGAATCTGCGGGCCAATGCGTCGCCCGAATTCCGTAGTACGGTGGCATCGCCAATGATTTGCCCAGCCAATCGGCCCCGAAATCAAAAGGCGCGCCGAGATCATCGACGCCCGAGACATTGCCCGGCGAAGCCGATTGCAAGCCGCCATAGACAGACAGGCTATTTTCCGCCACAGCCGTCATGGGAGCCAGCAGGCCAAACACGATTGCCGGTACAATATGGAAAGCTCTGGTCAATATCCGAATCCCTTGTCCAACGCGTGAGCATAACATGGTCATTGCCGTATCTTTAAGCATCCTTGCCGAACTATTTTTTCGCGAAGAGTCGGTTCTGCACCTGTCAAGATCGGTCGGATTCGAAGTTTGCGAGCGCAAGTAAGCTCCTCGGCAAGGATAGTTTTGCAGTATTGTGCGGAAGGCCAACGATAGATTGTCAAGTGTCGAAAATGCGCCGAAAACAGGCGCTGCCACCGACCCGTTCTGGCGAAAGCGTCAGGAAACTTAAACACCGCAATGGCTTGCGACATTTTTTCGGTTCATTTTCCCCCAAAAAGTGTTATAGTGTGCCATCGAGTAAGATCCGACTGCGTAGGTGTAAATTGGGTTCTGAGTTTCAGAATCGGGCTTTGGGGGCTTTCTACAATGTTAAAATCCGTTCGCGCGGCCGTTGTCGGCTTGGCGCTTTTCGTGTTGCCGACTGATTCGTGGGCGCTGACTTCTGCGTTTATTGATGGTGTAAATGGTGTCTGGAGTACGGTTTCACCCGACAACGGCACCGTGAAGTTTTCCGGGGACCGGTCGCGAATTTCTTGGGGTCGGTCCAGTTCAGGGCGCAAAAGCGGTTACGTTTTCAATGAAATCGTAAATCGCGGGCCACATGATTTGGGTCAGGTCTTTGACCTTGGCCAGTTCACCCATATCAACAATCCGATATTTGGCAGCGCGCTGACCGCCGCGTCGCTTGCGGTTACCATTGCGGGCCGTCTGGTGGATGATTTTGGAACGCATGCTTTCTCAGTCACTTCTATTTTTGACGTTATTCATGATGAAACCAGGAACAACCAGCGGACCTGCCCATATGGCGACCGACCGCCGTGCGGTGACCTGATTTCGTTCATGACGAACGCGGCGCTGTCGGAAACCTTTGAGTTCAATGGCGTGGTATACCTGTTCGAAGCCTCGGGATTTCTGGGTGGCTTCCTTAATGGAAATTCGCTCTTTTCTGACGAGAACCAAAGAAATCGCGCGATCATGCAGGGCAAGTTGACGGCGATCTTTACGCCGCCGCCGTCGCCCGTCCCGCTGCCAGCGGCGTTCCCGCTGTTCGCAGGGGCAGTCGGCGCCGTGGCCTGGCTTGCACGGCGCAAAAAGATCGTTTGACCAACAGGCAATTGGATTGAGCGGGGGCGTTTGCCCCCGTTTCTAATTTAGTTTGTTCAACTGTCGCATGGCCTCAAATACGGCGACTGCTGCAGACACTGCGACATTGAGCGAACGTCCGCCGCCGGGCATTGGAATCGACACGGCTTTATCAGCGCCAGCGCGAACTTGCGGCGGCACGCCAGCCGACTCGCGACCGAAAAGCAGACCATCGCCGGGCCGAAAGGCGAAGTCCCACAATGACGTATCGGCGCGCGTGCTGAACAAGACGATCCTGCCGTTGGGCGCATACGAATTCCAATCGGCGATGCGGCAAATTTCGGCTGTTTCGGCATAGTCGAGCGCTTGATTTCGCCAAGCCTTGAGCGAAAAAGGAAACCCACAAGGTTCAATGACATCAAGTGGCACCCCGACACAGGCGGCAAGTCGAACCATCGCCCCCAGATTGGGTGCCAGATCGGGCTGAAACACAGCCAATCTCAGAGGTATGGACATAATCGAACCAAATGCTTGCACTGCGTCCTAAAGTCCGCTGGACCCCGGCGAAACATCACGTTATTCCTCGGCCAATCATGCTCCGCAACGGGCATTCGCGAATGTTAGCCCGCCAAAATCCGGGCACAAGAGGGAGAAAACCGTGTCCCAAGCCGAGGATCTTTCCGGAACACGCCGCGACTTTCTGTATGTGGCCACCGCCGCGGCCGGCGCTGTTGCCACCGGGGCCGCTGTCTGGCCGCTCGTCAATCAGATGAACCCCAGCGCCGACGTTCTGGCTGTGGCGACCAAAGAGGTCGATGTTGCCGCCGTCGAGCCCGGTACGCAGCTGACGGTAAAGTGGCGGGGCAAACCGGTGTTCATCCGCCACCGCACCGCCGAGGAGATCGCTGTCGGCCGTGCCGTCGATATTGCCGAATTGCGCGACATGACTTCCGGGAATGCCAACCTTGCCGAAACCGCCGATGCATCCGACGCCAACCGCACCCTCGATGAAGACGGCAAATGGCTGGTGATGGTGGGTGTGTGCACGCATCTTGGATGTATCCCGCTGGGAGACTCCGGCGATTTTGGCGGCTGGTTCTGCCCCTGCCACGGCTCGCATTATGATACCGCGGGGCGTATCCGCAAAGGCCCGGCGCCACGCAACCTTGATGTCCCGGTCGCGGGCTTTATTTCGGAACTGGTGATCAAACTCGGCAATGACGGAGCATAAGCAAATGGCCGGTATCCCGCACGACCATTACCAGCCAAAATCGGGTTTCGAGAAATGGCTGCATTCGCGCCTGCCAATTGTCGGCATCCTTTACGACACCCTGATGATCCCGACGCCGAAAAACCTGAACTGGTGGTGGATTTTCGGCATTGTCCTGGCCTTCTGCCTGGTGCTGCAGATCGTTACCGGCATCGTGCTGGCGATGCATTACACCCCGCATGTCGAACAGGCATTCGCCAGCGTCGAGCACATAATGCGTAACGTGAATTCGGGCTGGGCGATCCGTTATCTGCACATGAACGGCGCCTCGCTGTTCTTTTTCGCCGTTTATATCCACATTTTCCGCGGCCTGTACTACGGCTCGTACAAAGCACCACGCGAAATCACCTGGATCATCGGTATGCTGATCTACCTGTTGATGATGGCGACCGCTTTCATGGGCTATGTCCTGCCCTGGGGCCAAATGTCGTTTTGGGGCGCCACGGTCATTACTGGTCTGTTTGGCGCAATTCCCGGTATTGGCGAGACGATACAGACCTGGTTGCTGGGCGGCCCGTCGGTGGACAATGCCACCTTGAACCGCTTTTTCAGCCTGCACTATCTGCTGCCATTTGTGATCGCCGGCCTCGTGATCCTTCATATTTGGGCCTTCCACACCACGGGAAACAACAACCCGACCGGCGTTGAGGTCCGGCGCGACTCAAAAGCGCTAGCTGAAAAAGACACGGTGCCATTTTGGCCCTACTTCGTAATCAAGGACTTGTTCGCCTTGATGGTGATTTTGGTTATTTTCGCCGCCGTCGTCGGCTTCATGCCGAACTATTTCGGCGATCCGGTCAACTATGTCGAAGCCAACCCGCTGGCGACGCCGCTGCACATCGTGCCGGAATGGTACTTCCTGCCATTCTACGCTATCCTGCGCGGCATCACTTTTGACATCCTGTTCCTCGAGGCCAAATTCCTCGGCGTGCTGGCGATGTTCGGCTCGATTATCGTTATGGCGCTGGTGCCGTGGCTGGATACCAGCCGGGTGCGCTCGGGCAAGTTCCGCCCGCAGTTCAAATACTGGTTCTGGCTGCTGGTGATCGATTTCTTCGTCCTTATGTGGTGCGGCTCGCAACCTGCCGAAGGAATGGTGCCGCTGATCTCGCTTTTGGGCGCTATCTATTGGTTTGCCTATTTCCTGGTCATACTGCCGCTGCTGGGCGTCACCGAAACACCCCTGGAGCAGCCCAAAACCATCGAAGAAGATTTTGACGCCCATTATCCGCCGGCAGCGGCCGAATAAGCGCAGGAACAGAAAAGATGATCGCCAAAAACATCTTCGCCGCTCTGGTTGTTCTGGGGTTTGCATCGCCGGTCCTTGCCCAGGAAGCCAAGCCCGACACTCCTGCGCACGCACCGGTCACTCCGGATGTCGAATTCGCCCACGAAGGCCCGTTCGGCGCCTTTGACCAGCACCAGCTGCAGCGCGGACTGCAGGTCTACACCGACGCCTGCGCCGCGTGCCATGGCCTGAAATATGTCTCCTTCCGCAATCTGGGTGACGAGGGTGGGCCTGAATTTGAAGCGGAACAGATCAAAGCGTATGCCGCAGGTTTCGAAGTCATCGACGCCGATAGCGGAGAGCCCCGTCCTGCCATCCCTTCAGATAAATTCCTCGCTAATGCCGACGCTGGCGCACCCGACCTGAGCCTGATGGCCAAAGGCCGCGCAGGGTTTCACGGGCCGATGGGCCTGGGGACCAACCAGCTGTTCAAAGGCATGGGTGGCCCTGAATATATCCACGCAATCCTGACTGGTTATACTGGTGAAGAAAAGGAACAGGCCGGCACGACTCTTTATGCGAATACGGCCTTTCCTGGGGGTTGGATATCGATGCCACCACCGCTGACCGAGGACGGTCAAGTGACGTTCGCCGACGAATCGCCTGCGAGCAAAGATGCCATGGCGATGGATGTGGCGTCTTTTCTGATGTGGGCAGCAGAACCGAAAATGATGGACCGCAAACACGCGGGCTTTGTTTCAGTCATCTTTCTGGCGATTATCGCGGCATTGCTTTACCTGACAAACAAGCGGCTTTGGGCGCCGATCAAACGTAGATCCGCCTGATTTCAGCCTGTGGGGCGCAAGAATTGGCGGTCTGAACACCGGTTTTTCCTTTTGGTCAACCAAGATAACTGCGCAGCGCAGCAGGCGGGTCGTCGAGCAGTGCACCGGTCAAGACGGGTTGCTGGACGCTTCCCTCGGCAATGCAGGAAGAATACCGGGCAATCCTCCTCGCGTCGTCAGGCGCGTGGGTAACCATCAATACCGTCAGGCGATTTTTACTTTGCACTGCAGTGATCAGATCCAGCATCTCATGCCGCAAGGCCGGACCCATCGCGGCAAAAGGTTCATCGAGTAACAGAACCGGCTTGTTCCGCAACAATGCCCGTGCGAGGGCAACACGACTGCTCTGGCCGCCGGAAAGCGTGCCCGGAAGCCTGGCGCCAAAACCAGCAAGACCAACCTCAACCAAAACATTTGCAACTATTGCGGCGTCGATTTTCGAAAGCCGCAATTCCGGTCGCAGGCCCAGACCCACGTTTCCAGTCACGTTCAGATGCGGGAAAAGATTGTGATCTTGAAACAGCATGGTCACCGGGCGCTGTCCGGGCGGAACGCCCGACTGATCATTTCCGTCGATGCGAATTGTCCCGGCCGACGGAATCAAGAACCCGGCGATTGCAGCGAGCAACGTACTTTTGCCCTCGCCGGATGGGCCAATGAGTGCGGTGACTGCATTTGCGGCGAAAGCAACCGTCGCCGTTAGGCGAAAGCCTCCCTGCGCCACAACCAGACCATCCAGTTCAATCGCCAAGACGACCACCTCGATCAATAATCCAGAATAATGTGAGGGCCAACGTCACAAGAACGACGGCAACTCCGGCTGCGCTATCCATCTGGTATGTCGCCATAAGGCGTTGCATCACCAAAGGAAGCGTCCCGCCGTCTGGCGGGGCGAACAATGCGATTACGCCCAAATCACCTATCGATAGCGCGGCTGTAAGTGCAGCCGAGAAAAAAGCCGGTTGCCGCAGTTCGGGCCAAAAGACAATCCAAAAGCGTGCCCAACCTTGCAAATCGAGCGAGTCAGCTAACCGGGCGTAGCGCCGTGAAGCTTTGGCCATCGCCGGAACCAGCAGGCGCAAAGCCAAAGGAATACACAGTGCCGAATTCACGATTGCGGTGACGGGCAGCGCCAGCGCAAAAGGATCAGCGACCGGGTTGATCATGATGAACAGTCCGGTTCCGATGACAAATGGCGACACGGCCAGCAACATCGGGGCGATTATTTCAGCCATTTTTGAACCGAATTTTCGATTCGATGCGATTAGTCCCGCCAAAGCAAGTCCGAGCAACAACGTCAACATTGAGGAAACCAGAGCGACAAACAGCGAGCGCGCGGCTGCCGGCCAGACGCTGGCCGGCAGGCCCGCCAAAATCGCCGGTATGCCGCGGCCTGCAACGACAATGATCGGCGACGCAAGAAACAGTAGCGCCAGTGATATGCAGGATAGGTCAGCCCAGCGAACGAGCGCTGAATGAGCGTCCCAGCGCTGATTGAAAACCATGCGGGTTGTTCCGAATATCGCTTCCGGCCGAAAACGACTGATCAGAAACGCCGCCGAACCGCAAATGACAATCTGCAGCAAAGCCAATTGCGACGCCCCCGCCAAATCAAAATCAAACCGTAACGCATGATAAATTGCCAATTCCACCGTCGTCGCGCCGGGTCCGCCACCAATAGCCAGGACCACTGCGAAACTGGTGCTGCACAGCAAAAAGACCAGCAGAAAGACGTTGGGCAGAACCCGACGCAGAATCGGCCATTCAAGCAGGCGAAAGACCGACCATTTTGACAAGTTCAACTGTGAAGCCAGCCGGAATTGTTCGCCCGGGATATCGGACCAGCCTTGCAGCACCATACGGATTGCCAACGGCAAATTGAAATAGACATGCACCAGCAACACGCCGGGAAGGCCATAAATATTGAGCGGCGGCAGATTGAAGAAATGCAGGGCCGCACTTACCAGCCCGGAGCGTCCGAATATACCCAGAATTCCAAGTACGGCGACAAGTACGGGCAGCAAGAACGGTGCCCCGAGCAAAGAAATCAGGACATTACGCCCGTAAAACCGTTGGCGGGTCAGTGCCCGGGCGAGCGGAATTGCCAGCGCGGTGCTGGCAAAGGCCGACAGACCGGCCTGCAGCAAAGTGAATTGGATGGCCGCAAAACTTCCGACCGGCCAACCGCCCCAACCACTTCCCTTGATCGCGACGGCTAACACCGTGCCGACGCTCAGCAAAGCCAAAAATAGCAGCGCCAGCCATCCGGACGACACGCTGATCCTGGTCCACATTGACGTCATCGGGCCAAAGCCGCGACCCATTCCGGTATTCCGATGTCGGCGACCCGCTCGGCCTCATCGGCCGAGAAAAGCAAAGCCCTTGAGGGTTCAATCAACGTATCAAACTCTTGCGGCAGTCCAGCTTTCGAACGCACCGCGGGATACATCCAATTGGTCTGCGGGATTGCCGTCTGAAATGGTTCGGACAGGATAAATTCCAGAAAGCGTTTCGCCAACAAAGGCTGGTCGGCCGTTTGCAACCGGGCCGCTACTTCGATTTGCATATAGTGCCCCTCCGCAAAGGCGGCCGCAGCCTTGCTGTCGTCGCTTTCGGCAATCATGTGATAGGCAGGCGACGTGGTATAGCTCAGCACCATCTCCGCTTCACCTGCAAGAAAAAGGCCATAGGCTTCCGACCATCCCGCCGTAACGGTCAGGATATTCGGGCGCAGTTCGCCCCAAACCTGCGCCGCCTGATCGCCGAACACATGTTCGACCCAGAGCAATAATCCCAGGCCTGGAGTTGACGAACGCGGGTCCTGGATCACGATCTTGAAAGTGTCCGGCATCGCTCGCAAATCAGCAAAACTGCGCGGCGGATTCGGGGTGCGGGTCTTGTCATAAACAAACGCAAAGTAGCCCCAATCGAAGGGCACAAAAACCGCGTCGGTCCAGGCAACAGGCAGATCGAGTGCAGGCATTTCGATTCCGTGCGGCACAAACAGGCCGGAAGCGAGCGCCTGTGCCGCGATGCTGGTGTCCAGGCCCAATACCACATCCGCCGCACTTCTGTTGCCTTCAAGGCGCAAGCGCGACAGCACTGCCGCCCCGTCGCCTGCGGCAACAAGTTGCAGGTCGCAGGCGCAAACCGCCTCGAAAGCCGGCTCGATCACCGGCCCCGGCCCCCACTCGGAAGCGAAACTGTCATAAGTGTAAACGACAAGTTCAGGTTTATCTTGCGCCATTGCGGCCCCCATCAGGGATGCCAAAATGGTCGCAGTCAGGAAAGTGAGTTTCATTTCTTCCTCCAATAACTGCGACGCAGCGGAGGACTGGGGTGCTTGAACATCCCGCCTTCCCTACGCCGGCATGATCCGGTTCAGGTTCGACGGGTTCGCTTCTTGCAAAAGCATCTCAGCCTGATCACAGGCCCCCCGAGGCAGAGATCAGTTTATCAGACCATGTGCAAAAGTCCAAGCATGGCTCCCATGCAAAAAATGCAGGACAGTCGCTTTGATTGGGAATTGAGAAAGCCAAATCGCGCGACTATCGTATGGTATCCTCAAATGCAGTCTTGGGAATCGTGCGGCATGAATGGCCAATCACTTCGGCGCGGCGGACTGCTGGCACTGCTGGCATTCGGCATCTTCGCTCTTCATGATTCGCTGATCAAGGTTTTGGGAGGTGGTTACTCGGTTTTCCAGATAATCCTGTTTTCGAATCTGTTCGCATTCATTCCAACGACGATGTTGATGATGGCAGATCGAAAGGAAGAAAACTTCCATCCGCGCCGGCCCTGGTTGGTAACCCTGCGAACAATATTGGGACTGATGGGGGCGGCAGGGGCGTTTACGGCGTTCAAAATGTTGCCGTTGGCCGAAGCCTATGCACTTATGTTTGCCTCACCACTGGTCATCACCTTGCTCGCAGTTCCGATCCTCGGGGAAAAAATCGGACCCTCGCGATTGGTCGCAGTTGTGATTGGTCTGGTCGGGGTGCTGATCGTGTTGCGCCCCGGGTTTTCCGATTTCGGACTTGGCCACGCGGGCGCATTGGTCGCAGCCATATTCGGTTCAGCCGCAACGATCATCGTGCGCCTGCTGGGACCGAGTGAACGGAGCGCGGTCTTGATCCTGTTTCCGATGATTGCCGGAATCCTGGTGATGGCGATTATCATGCCTTTCGTCTATCGGCCGGTCGAGTTACCGGATTTGGCGATCATGGCGGCCACTGGTGTATTGGTTGTCATCGGCCAACTCTGCATTATCGCGGCCTATCGGGCAGCGCCGGCCGGATTTGTCGCACCCATCCAGTATTCGCAAATCATCTGGGCCGTGCTCTTGGGCTATCTCTGGTTTGGCGAAGTCCCTGACAGATGGGTTGTGGTTGGAGCAGTTGTCGTTATCGGCAGCGGAATGTTTATCGTCTACCGTGAAAGCCGGGGCGGCCGGTCGCGACATAAACCGGTTTCAACCGGTACAGACGTCAACGCGGCAACCAGGCTGGCATTGCAGCCGAGCGGTATTGCAGCGGAATAGAGACTTTCGGGCACATCGACCTTCGGGTAATAGGCAGTCGAGGGAGCCTGCAATGTCTGTGAACACTTTTGGCCGCCTGTTCCGCGTCACCACGTGGGGGGAAAGTCACGGACCGTCAATCGGTGCGGTTGTTGATGGTTGTCCGCCCAATATCGTGGTCGATGCTTTGATGCTGCAACATTGGCTTGATCGGCGCAAACCGGGCCAGAACAAATTTACGACCCAGCGAAAGGAAGCCGACGAAGTTGCAATTCTCTCCGGTGTGTTTGAAGGCAAAACCACAGGCACGCCTGTACAATTGTTAATTCGCAACACCGATCAGCGATCGAAAGACTACAGCGACAATATTGAAAAATTTCGCCCGGGCCATGCCGACCTGACCTATTTCTTGAAGTATGGCAATCGTGATTATCGCGGCGGCGGCCGGTCAAGCGCGCGCGAAACAGCATCACGAGTCGCGGCGGGAGGAGTGGCACGGGCCACTTTGGCGGCACTCGCGCCCAGCATCAAGATAACCGGCTACATGGTTCAGATGGGTGCATTTGGCGTTGATCGCGGCAAATTTGACATGGATGAAATCGAACGTAACCCGTTCTGGACCCCGGATGCGGCGGCGGCGAAAGACTGGGCGGGTTACCTTGACGACTTGCGCAAATCCGGCAATTCGGTCGGAGCCGTCATCGAGGTCGTTGCCAGCGGCGTGCCCGCCGGTCTGGGCGCGCCCATTTATGGTAAACTCGACAGCGATCTTGCATCGGCAATGATGTCGATCAACGCGGTCAAGGGTGTGGAAATCGGGGCCGGAATGAATGCGGCCAGCCTGACGGGCGCGCAGAACGCCGATGAAATCAGGATGGGGCCAGACGGACCGGTTTTCTTGTCGAACCATGCCGGCGGCATTTTGGGCGGCATCGCGACCGGACAGGATGTGGTCTGCCGATTTGCCGTCAAACCGACCTCTTCGATTCTGACGCCCCGCGCCACGGTGACGAAATCTGGCGAAGAAACCGAAATCGTAACCAAGGGCCGCCACGACCCCTGCGTCGGCATTCGCGCCGTGCCGGTCGGCGAGGCGATGATGGCTTGCGTGATATTGGACCATCTGTTGCTGGACCGGGCGCAGACAGGCGGCCTGCGCGGCCGAATCGGCTGAGGCAACCCGCTGGGCCCGCGCAGCCAGGCATCACCCGATCGGCTCGGCCCCAATGGACGATGCAGCGGGGGGTATCTGCCGACGGCGAAATCGCCAAACCTTGAGTGACGATCGGACGGCGGTCGATTGTTCTTT
>JAYTCN010000295.1:0-3852 GCA_043736475.1 Paracoccaceae bacterium | reverse complement strand
TCAATCGCTCGAGTGATTGAAAAGTAAGATCGCTTATCTGGTCGGCACGGGAACGCGCTGCGCTGGTAACTCCAGAATATTTGTCAAATTCCCTATGTTTGCGGTCAGACGTTGCCCAAGCGTTTGGGCCATTCGTTTCGACGCCTAAGTTACTGCCACTAGTTATCGAGTAACTTGAGAGCCATTGTTGTTGCACCGCTTCGTAATCATATGGAAGCCCGTCAAAGGAAACAAAAATCTCCCTCGTGAACAGATGTTTGTGAGCAAACACCTCGTCGAAAAGCCGCTTGAAAGTCACGACCTGTTTTTTTGGATTTGGGTTGGCTTCTTCCATAAGGCGACGCAGGCCAACAAGCTGCTCCAACACAAATCCCCGATTGGCCTGCCCTGCAAGATCACCATTTCTTACCGCGAAATTGCCGCCATTTTCGGCCGCAATTTTCCGTGAACTGTTTATCAATCGAAAAACGGCATCGGACCACAAAAGATTCGCGATTTGGTCCGCAATGGCATGTTTTTTGTCACCATCCAGCCATTTCCGCCATTCCTTTCGTTTACGACGAAATTCCCTGAGGCCAGTCGCATCATGAACGTCACACTGCGCAGGGCGATATTTCAATGTCCTCAAAGATTGTTCCCAAAACGAAAAGTTTTAGCAAGGGGCGAAGACACGACAACGCGTTCGCCCCTCACTTTCCTCACATCCCCAGACTGGCCTTGTACAGCGCAATCTGGCTGTCGCGGCCGATCTGGTCGGTGATTTTCTCCCAGGCCGCCGCAATCGCATCCGCCCCCTCCTGGGCCGATCCGTATTGGCCGGCATAGATCTTGGCCAGTTCGTCCTCGGCGACCGAGTAGTACTGGAAGATGCCGGGAATACGGGGTTCGATGGCGGCGTTCGGATGGTTGTAGGAATCCGCCTCGGACGCCAGATAATCGGTGATAAAGGCCTCATCGTAGCCAGCTTCAACCCATTCCGCCGTATCGAAATGGCTGTTCCGGTACGGCTGGAAGCCCGACGGATAAGCTGCCATCCACAGCGAAATGTCTTTGCCGCCCAGATGCGCCGCCGCCGACCATGCTGCTTTCTGGCGCACCGGATCGGCATCGACCCGGGCCATCACATAGACGCCCCAGCCGATATAGGCCATGTTCGGGGCATAGTTCGGCCCGTCGGCCAGCGTGTCCCAGGCCCCTGTCGCCGAGTTATAGACGTCGTCCGAACCCGGCAGGATCGAGAAGCCGATGGTGTCGCCCACCACCGAGCTGTCCGAGGTCTTGGCATTCGAGCCGATATCCCCCCACCAGCTCAGCATCGAGCCGGTGCCCGCGAGGAATTGCTGGAACCCGGTTGTGCCCGGATCGGCGTTGATCTGGTCGGCTGGCTGCGCGTCCAGCACATCGAGCACGTCCTGGATCGCCCGCACGAAAGCCGGGTTGTTGACCCGTGGTTTCATTGTGTCGACGTCGAACAGCCAGGCCGGATCGGCCGGATGTTTGGCATAGGCGGTGGCGCGGCTTTCAAGGAAATAGAAGCCGAACCCACCCCAGCCTTTCAGCGGATCGAGATAGCCATAGGTGTCAAAGCCGCCCGACTGCTTGCCTTTCAGAAACTTGGTTGCCGTCTGCACCTGCTGCCAGGTCACCGGAACCGCCCATTCACCGGTCATCCCCTCGGCAGTCCAGGCCGCAGCCAGATCGGCATCCGAGAAAATATCGGTGCGGTAGTTGAACGTATGGCAATCGCCGTCAATCGAGATGCGATAGGTCTTGCCGTCCCAAGTGCCAACCGGCGCTTGCAGATAGCCGACGTAATCGTCCATATCGATCTGGGCTTTCACCCAGTCGGGCATGACCGAAGCCAGTCCTTTGCCACAAACATCACCCTCAAACGGCGCGCCCATTTCGATGATGTCGAAATCAACCGTGCCGGTGGCAATCGATTGTTGCAGGCGGGCGTTATAATCGGCTTGCGCGAGGTCGATCCAGTTGAGCTTGGCCCCGGTATAGGCCTCCCACGGCTTAAGGAATCCGCGGAACAGGAAGTTGTGCAGGTTCTGGTTGTTCAGGCCCAGGAAGGTCAGTTCCACCCCGGCAAACTCGCCTTCCGCCACATTGGCCTTTGTCGGGCCAAGGCACATTTCGCCGACTTTTTGCCAGTCGGCATCAGTGGGGCTGCCGACACCCACTCCGGGGATTTTCAGGATTTCGGCACGGACGTTGTCCTGCGCGAATGCGCCGCTTGCCATCGAGGCGAGAAAGCCGCTGCCAAGCGCGGTTGTCGCGCCAAGCGCGGATGCGCCCTGCAGCAGCGAACGGCGGCTGGTCTGGTGCCGGAAAAGCCCGTCATAAAGTTCCTTCTTCATTCGTATTCCTCCCGTGATGACAGTTTCTGATTATCGCTCAGTGCCTGACCCGACGTTCATGTGAACTCCGGCAGTTCCGCGTGTTTTCCAGCCCGCAAGCCCGGCATCCGAGCTTTTGGTTCCCGAAAATCTGGTACTCCGCCGCAATCTAGACAAGTCGACCAGGCTGTGGTCGAGTATGCAGTCGCATTTGGACCTGTCAACAAATTAGCGTCGCCGCTGAACCAAATGGTCAAATTTGTCGAAATCGCTTTCACTGGAGGGCAAATTCAAATGTCTCTGCCGCTGACATTCGCGACACGGTTGAACTCGTTCCGCGGCCAACCGCCTAAGGCCCCATCCGTCGGCGCGGCGATCCGGTCGGTTGCAAAAATTCCCGGCATTTCGGCGGTCGAGCTGAATTATCCGCAGCATTTCGACGGCGACGCGGTCGCTGTGGCACGCGATGCCGGATTGGCGGTGACGGCATTGAACCTGCGCTGGGACGGGCCGGATTTTGTCCTTGGCGCCTTTACCCACCCGGTTGCGGCGCGGCGCGACAAGGCGGTTGCGCAAGCCCTGGCTGCCGTCGAGACGGCCTCCGGACACGGCATTGACCATGTCATACTCTGGATGGGTCCAGACGGGTTCGATTACCCGTTTCAGGCCGATTTCCAGGCGCTTTGGTCGCTGGAAATCGACGGGTTTCGTCAGGTCGCAGCGGCAAATCCCGCTGTCAAAGTCAGTGTCGAGTACAAGCCTTCCGATCCGCGCCGGGTATCGCTGATCCGCACCATGGCCGAGGCGCTGCTTGCCGCCGGCGATGTCGGGCTGACAAATTTTGGCGTCACCCTCGACGTCTGCCACCAGCTGATGACCGGCGAATATCCGGCCGCGGCAGCCGCGCTGGCCCTGCAGCGCGGCAAGTTGTTCGGCCTGCACCTGAACGACGGCTACGGCCCCGCCGACGACGGCATGATGATCGGATCGGTGCATCCCTGGCAGCTGCTGGAATTGCTTTGGGTTTTGCGACAAGGCCGGTACCAGGGCACGATCTATTTCGACACCTTTCCCGACCGGGTTGACCCGGTAGCGGAATGCGCGGCCAATATTGCCATGGTCCGCGCCATGACCGATGCGCTGGACCGCGTTTCTGACCAGGCGATCGCGGCAATCCATGCGGAACAGGACGCGGTGGCGGCGATGAACCTGTTGCGGGGTCTGACTTTTGGCAAAACCTGACAGTCCCGGCGTCATTGTCCTGGGAAGTGTCCATATGGACCTGATCGCCGCTGCCGGTTTCATGCCGAACCTCGGCCACTCGGTCACGGCAACAGATTTCGCCATGGCTCCGGGCGGCAAAGCGGCAAATCAAGCCTGCCAACTGGCGCAGGAGGGCTGCAATGTTGGAATATTGACCAGGCTTGGCAACGATGTTTTCGGCCAACAGCTGGAACAGGCATTGATCGGCCGCAGTATCGATGTTTCGCTGGTTTCGCACGACGCG
>JAYTCN010000294.1:0-9044 GCA_043736475.1 Paracoccaceae bacterium | reverse complement strand
CCAGGAACATTCCCGGATGTCCCCAACTCATCGCCGTGTCCATGAAGCCCGGTTTCACTGTCACCACATGCCCGCCCGACCGGGTAAGCCGATTGCGCAGCCCCGACAAATAGGTTGCAAATGCCGCTTTTGTCGAACCGTAAACGTAGTTCTTGATCCGTCCTCTGTCGCCTGCGACCGAGCAAACACCAATGACCGTGCCACCGGCCCGCTCTTCGATAAGCGGCGCAAATAACTGCAGAAAATGCATCGGACCCAGATAATTGTCGGCAACGACCGCAGCGGCAAGCGATGGATCGGCATCGATACGTGATTGGTCAGGCATCGATCCGGTAAAGACAGCGACATTGACCAATCCGGTACATGAACGTGAAACCGCAAGCAATTGGTCGAAACTCGTTGGATCGCGGGCGTCGAAGCGAACCACTTGCGCGACCGGAGCCCCCCGCAGATGGCAGTCGGCGGCCATCGCCTGCAGGTCCGATTGGTCGCGACCGGCAAGAATCAAATTCATCGCGTTGCAGGCTGCCACCCGGGAGAAGGCCCGGGCAACCGACGAACTTGCCCCAAGCACGAGCCAGGTTTCGGTCATTGGCGCCCCCGCAGATTCAGGCGACGGACAAGATCGGTTTCGAATTTGCCATTCGGATCAAGCCGATTTACGGTTTCGCGCCATCGCCCGAGTTCGGGGTACATCGCGGCGACCGAGGTGGCGGACGTCAGTGAATCCTTGGCCAGGTAAATTCTGCCAGCAGCGTCGAGCGCCAGAATTTCCAGTTCGGCGATCAATTCCCGAGATCTTGTGCGTTCCGGAAAATCGACGGCCAAGGTGTAGCCCTGCATCGGAAAAGACAACTGGCCGGTCCGGTCCGGCCCCATTTTCTTGAGAACTGCCAGCGGCGAGGCAAGGCCGGAGGCAGCAATAAGCCGCAACATCGCATTCAATGTCGTTCTGGCCGCGCCATCGGGAATAACGCACTGAAATTGGTGAAATCCCTTTTTCCCATAGAGCCTGTTCCAATTGTGAACGCGATCCAGCGGAAAAAAGAATTCGTCGAGATGGCGTAACCTATTTCGACCCGCGAGGGGGACCGATCCAAAGTAGACTTTATTGAACCAGCGGACAACAAACGCCGACATCAGAAATGATGGCGCATTGAACGGAATCGTCCTTGACTTCCGCCGCCGGAGTTTTCGGTCCGGCCAGGCATGGATCTGACCTTCTTCAAAAATTCCTCGACCAAGCGAGTCACCCGTGGCCGTCGCGTCTATCCATCCGACCGAGTATGCGGCGTCAGCCCCGTCGAACGCGTCCATGAACTGGTTCAAGTTTCGAATCCGTTCTTCATGTACCTCCATCAGGTCGGAAGGGCACCGGCTGAGACGAATGCGGGCAGAACGAATGATGCCCGTTTGCCCAAGACCGCCAATTGTTGCCGAAAACGTCGCAGGCTCGATTTTTGTCGAAACGGTTCGCGTCTTTCCGTCAGAGCCGGTCAACTCGATACTCTCGACAAACGCACCAAATGTTCCGACGGCGTGATGGTTCTTGCCATGAACGTCGTTGGCAATACAGCCGCCGAGAGTGGCGAATGCGGTGCCCGGCATGACAGAGGGCAACCAGCCCTTGGGAACAAAGGTTTTCAGGATAACGGCAATCGTAACGCCGGCTTCGGCTTCCAGTATTCCGGTTTCGCTATCGAATGAAATCAGCCGGTCAAGGCGGGACATGTCGATTGCATTGCCGCCGTCGTTCAGGGCCGCGTCACCATAAGAGCGCCGATTGCCGATAGCCGGCGCCATACCCCCAGCGACGATTGCGTCGATCTCGGCGCTGCGTTCCGGACGTGCGAGCTTGCCCCTGGCCTTTCGCACCCGGCCCCAGCCCGAGTATTCAGCCTCTTTCCAGCGCATATCGCCCCTGACGTGCAGATCTTTCGGCCAGCGGGAATATGATCAACCCGATCAGAATAGCAAACCACAATGTGGTCAATCTTATGATGGCCGTTGCCGGTATGGACACCGCCAACGGCACGCCCTGCAGACTGAGCAACCCAACCATCGCCGCCTCCGCGCCGCCCAATCCGCCCGGCATACCCGTCGCGCCACCCGTCATCATGGCGAACAGAAAAATTCCAACGGCGGTCCAGACGCCCAGATCAGAGCCCATCCAACTGAGCAAAAGGTAAAACGCATAACCTTCGCAGAACCAGCCCAAAGCGCCAAAGCAAAGTGCCGCAGGTGCAACACGAAATGAGGAGAACGGTTTGAGCGACCGCGCGGCATGGCGAAGGCGCGCGAACGGACGTGGCCAAAAACCCAAGGTGCGATAGGCCAGGGTCACAAGGAATTGCAAAATCGCCGGTCGCGTTGCGATGATTGAAATGGCGATCGCAACGATAGCGACGGGCAATCCGCCTGCTATACCAACCGTCGAAAGCGCGACGCTTAGTGCAAGCAGCAGGCCGACCGCCGCCAAGTCAGCAGCACGGTCGACCAGAACCAACGGCGCAGCCGATTCAATGGAAATGCCGGTTTCGCGGGTGATCCACCGAAGTCTGACCAGTTCGCCCAACC
The DNA here is from genome assembly GCA_043736475.1 of Paracoccaceae bacterium. Taxonomy (GTDB): domain Bacteria; phylum Pseudomonadota; class Alphaproteobacteria; order Rhodobacterales; family Rhodobacteraceae; genus JANMOK01. Next base: position 6,467 of record JAYTCN010000294.1, on the reverse strand, counting down.
GGCCCGGAGTCATCGTCATTGCGAAGCCCCCCAGAAAATGCCGCATATCCTGCCAGACGCTGGTGCCGACACCCAATGCGCTGGTGTGCAGGTGCCATCGCAGTCCACGCATCACGTAGTTCACCATCGACAAGGCCAAAAGCAGGGCAATTTGGCCGGCCCCAAGAACTTTTGCATGCAAAAACATCTCGTCCGAGCCATGCAGGCTCGCCACGCCGATAACGAACAGGCTCAAAAGCGCCAAAGGCACCAAAAGGTTCCGGGCCCGTTTGCGCATGAACAGATGCAGGCGCCGACGCAAACCCGAGTGTTTTTTTCGTCTTGCAGACATATCTCACCTTGTACAAAGAATAAGGGCCGGATTATGGCCCGGCCCAGGCTTCCTTGCGTTGACATAGCTCACGCCACCAATTGTGCCAGCGTCGCTGCCTTTACCTCTGTAACGGTAACGCCTTCCGCCAATTCGACCAACTTCAGGCCGCCTTCGACCACGTCGAATACGCCGAGATTTGTAATGATACGGTCGACCACGCCCTTGCCGGTCAACGGCAAGGAACATTCCTTGAGAACTTTGGATTCGCCTGCCTTGTTGGTGTGGTCCATGATGACGACAACGCGCTTGACACCAGCGACAAGATCCATCGCCCCGCCCATACCCTTGATCAGTTTTCCCGGGATCATCCAGTTGGCCAGATCACCGGTTTCCGAGACTTCCATAGCGCCGAGGATGGCCATGTTGATCTTGCCGCCGCGGATCATGCCAAAGCTGTCAGCTGACGAAAAATACGCCGTGCGCGGCAATTCGGTAATCGTTTGCTTGCCCGCATTTATCAGGTCTGCGTCCACCTCTTGCTCGGTCGGGAACGGGCCCATGCCCAACATCCCGTTTTCCGACTGCAATGTGACATCAACCCCGGCCGGAATGTAATTTGACACCAAAGTCGGAATGCCAATTCCCAAGTTCACATACATTCCGTCCTGCAATTCAAGCGCCGCTCGCGCGGCCATCTGGTTGCGGTCCCAAGGCATGGCGTCCTCCCTAGTTTTTCTTTTTGGCAGCAATGCTGCCGGCTATGCGCGTGTCATGAAGCTGTGCCAATAAAAGCGCCACGTCAGTGACGAGTTGCGGTGAACCTTTGACGGCGTCAGGTCCAAACTTTTCGACGGCGATCTCGCGGGCAAGATCGAGCACTTTCGCGGCATCTTCTTTCAGGTTTGCCATGGTCATGCCGCCCTTGTCGTACGGTTCTCGATCCGCTTTTCGCCGAAACCCTGGATGATGCGGTGCACAAAAATTCCCGGGGTGTGGATCTTGTCAGGGTCAAGACTGCCGACGGGCACTATTTCCTCGACTTCGGCGATACAGGTCTTGCCGCAGGTTGCCGCTGGCGGATTGAAATTGCGCGCTGTCTTGCGGAACACCAAATTGCCCTGTTCGTCAGCCTTCCAGGCTTTCACAATCGACAAGTCAGCATAGATTCCATGCTCGAGAATGTAAGTCTCGCCACGGAACTCCTTATGCTCTTTGCCTTCGGCAATCACCGTGCCGACGCCGGTCTTGGTGTAAAATCCCGGTATCCCCGCCCCGCCGGCCCGCATTCGCTCGGCCAATGTTCCTTGGGGGTTGAACTCGATTTCCAACTCGCCAGCCAGATATTGCCGCATGAATTCGGCATTTTCGCCAACGTAGGACGAAATCATTTTCCTGACCTGTCGCGTGGCAAGAAGTTTTCCCAGGCCGAAATTGTCAATTCCGGCATTGTTCGAGGCGATTGTCAAATTCTTGACCCCGGACGCACAGATCGCGTCGATCAAATTTTCCGGAACGCCGCAAAGCCCAAAGCCACCAGAGGCGATGAACATGCCGTCAAACAACAATCCGTCGAGCGCGACTGCGGCCGAAGAATAGACTTTTTGCATGAGGTTCCCCTGACAGATTCAACGCCTTGCGTCCAAGCTATCGCGGTTCGACAACGGAAAAGTCAAGGCGCGTCCCGCAACGCAACAAGGCTTGCGGCGTCAATCGCGAAGAATTAGCCGGAGTGTTTCAACTCTCACAGACCAAATTCCGCCACCATGCCTTCTATTAGCCCTGAATAAAATGCCTGTACGTGCGCCCCCGGTTGTTGACCTGCAAGACGAGGACCCAGCGGGTCCCTGGCTTCGATTGAACTAGACGCCATTTCTTGCAGCACGGCGTGGCCGCAGAAGGGCACGTGAACCTCGGAGTAGCCGCCCTCGTGTGCCAGGACGAGTCGTCCGCCGCACAATTCGTCGGCCACGATCATCAGCATTCTGGTCATTTCGCGAAACGTGTCCGACCCAGCCAGCATTCGACTTAAAGGATCAACACCGGACGCGTCAAACCCGCAAGCGACCACGATGGCTTCTGGACGGAACTGGCGCAGTTTGGGAAGGACGAGGCGCTGAAACACCTCAATATATGTTGCGTGCCCCGCGCCAGGTGGCAGCGGTATATTCATGTTGAATCCCAAGCCTTTGCCACTTCCGATGGCTTCGCTGCCACCGGTATCCAGCGGATAGTTTCTTTCCTGATGGATGGACAAGGTCAGGATGTCGGGATCGTCATAAAAGATGGCCTCGGTTCCGTTGCCATGATGCACGTCCCAATCAACGACGGCGATCTTTTTGGCCAATCCTTTCGCGACGACGGATTCGATGGCAATCGCAATGTTGTTGAACAAGCAAAAACCGTTCGGCCAGTCGGGCAGGCAATGATGGCCAGGTGGCCGCGACAGAGCATAGGCATTCCGGTATTCTGCCCGCAGCACCGACGTCAAGGCTTCCCGAACCAAACCGGCCGACAATGCGGCAATCTCGTAACCACCTTTGCCAAAAGGCGTGCGCTCGCCCAGCTCGCCGCCACCCGCATCGGAAAGCTCCTTGAACGCGTCCAGATAGCTTGTCGGATGGACCCGCAACAATTCCTCGCGGCTTGCGGGTGCTGCGCTTTGGCAGGCCAATTCGCGAGAAAGTCCCGTTACATCGAGCAGGTTTTTCAACCGGCGTTTCGTTTCTGGGTTCTCGGGCAACCCACCCGCCGCCAGCGGCTGTACCAGCCCACCCACGCGCGCGGTGAGCGCGTAGTTGCCACCGGAATGCCAGAAGCACCGTTCATCCCAGAAGAAAGCGGTCCGTTTCATCCAGTTCCCGAACTGAAGTCGCGCCTGCGAAGCTAGAAGTTTTCAACCGGAATGCACACCCCTTCCATCTGCAGTCGAACCGTCGGCGAGGCGTCCGGTTGCAGATGGTTTCAGGAAAACGCCTCGATTTCGTTGCGAAGTGCCTCAATTTCCTGTTTGGCAATCGAATTTCCTGACATCGACAAGGCTGTGTGTCCTTTGCCAAAAGCACTCGCGTATGCCACGCGATTGCCGATACGTGCATCAAGTACCTCGGTTTTCGCGGCATCAAGCATGCGGACCGCAGATTCCGCCGCCGATCCGCGAGCTGGGACGCGGTTCATCACAACCGCACAGTGAATTCTTTCCTTGGCCGCCATCTTGACGATGGCATCGGTTGCCCAGACGTCCATCGTCGATGGTTGGCAGGGTACCAGCACAAGGCTGCTGGATCTGATCGCTGCTTCCAGCAAGTTTGAGGCGTTGCCCGGACAATCGACCAGCACAATATCGTGGTCGCGCGATGCCTGTCGTATGTCGGCCAATGCCCGGTAATTCTTTGATTCTATTTCCGTAATTTCTGGCAGCGCTCCAAGTCTGAGCCAGCGCGTCAACGACTGCTGCGGATCAAGGTCGATGACCGCGACTTTTCTGCCGGCCAGGAACCATGAATGCGCCAGATGAACCAGCAACGTGGTTTTACCGGAACCGCCCTTCTGCTGGGCGAACGTGATGACTTTACCCATTCAGTACCTCCTTGTCGCGCCCACGTTTGACGGCTGAAATGATCAGGGCGCGGTGCATTTGCAACGTCACCAGTGAAAAGGTGCAACCTCCCGGCGCAAACCCAAAGCGAACGCGTCGGCCACATGGGCCATTGGTGCCAGGTCCATATCGCTTTCGCCGGTTTTGACCAGATGGGCCATTCGCGCATAGAGGGCCGCATACTCGCGATCAGGCGCTTCTGCCGCTGTTGTCCCATCGATGATCAGCTTTGCGCCGCCCTTCGACAACAACAACGAACCTTCACGGGATTCGACCGCAATGTCCCAGATTTGCTCGCCTTCCTGCCGCCAGTCAAAAACCGCTGACACCGTCGCACCGCCACGGTCGGCGAATGAAAGTTCCGCCGCGATTGGCGTGTCGCGATTGGACGGAAAATCAATGAATGCCGATCGAAGAAAAATCGCTCGCGGCATGATCTCGGTAAGAATTGAAAGGGCGTTGATACCGGGGTCGAATACGCCCAATCCGCCGACCTGCCAGATCCAGTCCTGGCGGGGATGCCATCTTCGAACGTCTTCCTTCCAGGTTACAGCAACAGATTTTATCGATTTGCCCTGCATCCATGCTTTGGACCCTGCAACCTGCGCCCCATATCGCGAATGCCAGGTTGCAAACAGCGAGACACCCGCCGATTTTGCCATTCTGTGCAGCTCGAAACATTCTGACAATGTCGCGCCGGGTGGTTTTTCGAGCATCACGTGCCGTCCCGCGTCGATCGCTTCGGCCGCGTAGTCGAACCGGGCGGCTGGCGGCATGCAAAGGGAAACGACCCCGATATCCGGCTGCTCGCTGAGCATGGTCGTCAGGTTATCATAGTTCGCAACCCCCGCGACGGTTGCATTGCGGCTGACGATGGCGCTCAATTCCCAGTCCGGACTTTCGGCGATCATCGGGATATGTTGATCCCGGGCGATCTTGCCGATCGAAACCAGGGCAATCTTCTTTTTCATCAGCGTAAATCCTTACCGAACAAGTCGGCGCTCCAGAAGTAGAAAACAAAAATCGGCAGCAATGTGAAGGTCCAATCCCTTGTTATATTTGCGCACGCGATTTTGAAGGCTTTTGCGGTCAATAATCACTCTCGCTCAGACTGGGTGACGCCTCCACTTTTGCAAGCCGACAGCGCAGGGAAGCATCCGGCCAAACCGTCAGAGCAGCCACAGCCTCGCAAACGGAGGCAAAACAATATTTCCGTTGTGCAGCATGACTGTCTGGTTTGAAAGAGCATCTTTGAACTGGATGGCACCGTTTCTTCGCGCCCATTCGGCGGTAAGGTTGGCCCAATTTTCCGAGAAATTGAAAATGCAGACAACCGCGCCTTGTGGCGCTTTTCGCACGAAGGAAAACAAGCCCCTCTGCCCGCTATCCACTATCTCGGTTGGAAAAGCAGCGTGCAACTGCCGCAGAACCCGCCTTCGAGCCAGTATATCGCGAACGCCACGATAAACTCGGGCAGACGCTGTATTGGCCGACGCGCGTTGCGATGCCTTGGCCCAATCCATCAACGGGCGATGGACCCAGCGACTGTCGTGGGCGCGATGCGGATCGGCGATATAGGAATAATCATTGGTCAGGGCCAATTCATCGCCCATGTAGATCAATGGAATGCCACCAAATCCGGCGATAAGAGCATGACCAAGCAAGATGCGCTGGATCGCATGTTCGATGCCGATCGCATCGCCTTCACGCTCGGCGATTTCCAGTCCCGCCAAAGATGCGAATGTGCCGCTGATGCGCTTGTCGCCAGTTTCAGGATTGAATTGAAACATTTCGCCCTTGGCAAAGCTGCCCGGGAAGCCACCCTCGTAAAAATCCGAAAGAAATGCCCGGTGCTTTGCGCCGATGGCGGAAACGGCATGCGCATCCTCATCAGTTATCGCCCAGCCGATATCGTCAGGACATCGGATGTAGGTTGCAAAGGTCGCATTGGTAAAAGAGGTCGGGAAATGCCTTTGCAAGACATGAGTCATCAGGCGGGTGTCGCGGGTTGCCAGTGCCGACCAGAATTGCACCATCAGCGAGTTGTGATAGGCGAGGTTGCCTTCCTTGCCGTCGTGTTCGCCGCGGCCAAGGTATGGGATCATTTCGGCAGGCGCGACGATTGCTTCGGCGAGGTGGATCAAAGACGGCGCAACGACGCGACAAGCGGCTCGTAAAGCGTGAAGTATATCATGCACTTCCGGCTCGGACTGGCAGCGGGTGCCCATGCGTTTCCACATGAAAGCAACTGCGTCCAAACGCGCAACATCGACGCCCTTGTTGGCAAGGTTGAGCATTATTTCGACAATCTCGAGGAACACCCAAGGGTTGGCCCAGTTCAGATCCCACTGATGCTCGTTGAACGTGGTCCAGACCCATTTGCCAATGTCGGGGTAATGGGTAAAATTGCCCGGCGCATTGTCGGGGAAAACGTCCACCAGCGTCTTTTCATATTGTCTTGGTACGGTGTCGTCGTCGTACATCAGGTAATAGTCCTGATATTTTGCCATACCTTTTCGAGCTTTCTTTGCCCACTCGTGTTCTTTGGCCGTGTGATTC
>JAYTCN010000293.1:0-1563 GCA_043736475.1 Paracoccaceae bacterium | reverse complement strand
ATTTGAAGGATGGGATGATGACAAAGCCAATCGCCGCCGGTGCCAAGGTCGGACATGTGCACCTGAAAGTCGCGGATCTGGAACGCGCGATTGGGTTTTATTCCGGTGTTTTGGGGTTTGAATTACAGGCCCGCTATGGCGCGCAGGCAGCGTTCCTGTCGGCAGGCGGTTATCATCACCATATCGGCCTGAATACCTGGGAGAGTTTGGGGGGAAATCCGCCCGCTGCCGGCACAACCGGCCTGTATCACACCGCATTTCTTTACCCGACCCGCGCCGATCTGGCCGACGCGCTGCGCCGCGTCATGGCCGCGGGCATTCGACTGGATGGTGCGTCTGATCATGGCGTTTCCGAAGCGCTGTATCTGCGCGATCCGGATCAAAACGGTGTCGAATTATACTGTGACCGCGATGAAAAAGACTGGCCGCGCAATGACGATGGCAGTTTGGCCATGTCGACCCTGCGGCTTGATCTCGACGATCTGCTGAAACAGTAGCGCGGGCTATTCTGCCGCGGCATCGACGCCAATGAAGCCTCCGGACTGCCGGGCCCAAAATCCGGCATACAGACCGCCCTTGGCCAAAAGAACGGCGTGGCTGCCTTCTTCAGCGACTCGCCCCTGTTCCATCACAACGATGCGGTCCATGGCGGCAATGGTGGACAGGCGGTGGGCGATGGTGATCACTGTCCGGCCCTGCATTTCGCGGGCCAGCGCATCGTGGATTGATGCCTCGACTTCGCTGTCGAGCGCGGAAGTTGCCTCGTCCAGCACCATGACAGGCGCGTTTTTCAGGATGGCGCGGGCAAGTGCAATGCGCTGCCTTTGCCCGCCCGAAAGTTTCACCCCACGCTCGCCGAGATGGGCCTCATAGCCGGTGCGACCCTTGAAATCCCGCAATCCCAAAATGAAATCATGGGCCTCGGCCCGAATCGAGGCGGCAATCATTGCTTCGTCACCGGCATCGGGATCGCCGTACAGGATATTGTCGCGCGCCGAGCGGTTGAACATCGCCGTCTCTTGTCGGACCATGGCGACCTGCTTGCGCAGATGGTCTTGCGGCAAGTCGCGAATGTTGGCGCCGTCAAGCGAGATGCTTCCTTCGGCGACTTCGTACAAGCGCAGAAATACCGCTGCCGCGGTAGATTTTCCGGCCCCGGACCGGCCCACCAGCCCGACTTTCTCGCCCGGCTTGACATGCAGCGAAAACCCGTTCAGCGCTCCGGAACCGGCTTTGCCGTAGGTGAACCAGACATTGTCAAAACGAATGTCGCCCCTGGCGCGGGACTGTTTTGCGATGATTCGATTGTCGCGGATCAGGTGCGGAACCGTCAGGGTTTTGATTCCGTCCTCGATCTCGCCAACGTTCGAGAAAATTCCGATGGCCGTGAACGAAACCCAGCCGGTCATCTGCGAAATTCGGGTCGAGATCAGCCCGGCCATGGCGATGTCACCGGCGCTGGCCGTGCCTTCCGCCCAAATCCACAGTGATCCGCCGATCATCAGCACCGGCAACAACCCGGCCAGCGTCATCAGATTGAAACGAAACCAGGTCGAGACTCGT
>JAYTCN010000292.1:0-3870 GCA_043736475.1 Paracoccaceae bacterium | reverse complement strand
GGTCTTGAAGGCCATGTCTCACTCCCAAAGGGTCGGTTCCGCACCGGTTGCGCCCTGATAGACCAGAAACCGCCATTGCGGGTGAGGTTTTCCGACTTCCTCCCCGCCAAAATCGCCAGTTCCGGTTTCCGATCGGAAAATATGGAACGCCGTTGGAAAATATTCCAGTTTCGGAACGTTCAATCTAAAATATGCCAAATGTAACGATTGGCCCCTTTTTCTTAACCCTTCTGCGCAATTGTGAAAGGTGCTCCCAGATGAGACGAGGAAGGCCTCCAATGCCCGACGACACCTATGTTTTGGACTTGACGGTGACCGGTGCCGATCAAGTGACGGTCAATGATGACGGTCAAGGAAGTGATACCATTTCGGTGCAAGGCATCTATGCCAAAACCGTGGAAATCTCGCTGTGCTTTTCGGCGATTGGTGGCCTGACCACGACGGCGGGTGGCTATTACTACGACCAGAATGGCATGGGGCATCGGTTGGTGATCAACGGCCTGATCGAGAATGCCTTTGGCAGCATTGGCCATGATTTCATTCAAGGCAACGAATTTGCCAATCGGTTGTTCGGCGACAAGTCCATCACCGGCCCGGGGGCCGCCGATACGATTTGGGGCGGTTTGGGCGCCGACACCGTGCATGGCGGTTTTGGGGCGGATGTGATTGCCGGTGACGCAGACGACGACCTGCTTTTTGGCGACATCGGGGCCGATACGATTGCCGGCGGCACTGGGCGCGACACTGTCGAAGGTGGGGCGGGTGCCGACAGACTGGATGGCGGCGGGTCGGCTGGCGACCTGCTGTCCTACAAATCCTCCGCCGCCGGCATCCAGGTCGCCCTTACTGTTGCAACCATGGCCGTCGGTGCGGGCGGCGACGCGGAAGGCGACGTCATTCGCGGATTCCTCAACGTGATGGGCTCGGCCTTTCGCGACATTGTCAGCGACGCCGACAAGTCCACCCTTGCCGCCCATGGCAATGACAATGCGTTCTTCGGCGGTGGGGGACGGGACTGGCTGATTCTGGGCGGGGGCAATGACTCGGGTCTGGGCGGTGCCGAGGCTGATGTGATCTGGGGCGAGGTTGGGGACGATCTGATCAGCGGCGGAAACGGCAACGACGTGCTGCGCGGCGGCATGGGCGTCGACACTTTGACCGGAGGCGCGGGTGTCGACCGGTTCGAGTTTCGCAGGCCCAATGACAGCCCGCCCGATCTGGCCGCCCAAGACATCGTCACGGATTTCAGCGCCGTCCAGGGCGACCGCATAGGCCTGTCTGCCATGGATGCGGATACCACGCTGGGCGGCAATCAGGCTTTTCACCTGATCACCACCGCCTTTACCGGCAACCCCGGCGCTTTGCGACTTGTCGTACAGGGCAGCGACCTGATGGCGATGGGCGATATCAACGGCGACCTGCAGGCGGATTTCGCCATTCTGTTCTTGGGCATATCGGCCCTGACCGCCAGCGACTTCGTGCTCTGACACTTCAGAAATCGCGATCCAACGAGCCGCCTTGATTGTCGGCCGGGTTAGGCTATTCTGCCCACCTGACGCATTTTCCCAAGCTGCTTTCAGATGGAGGTTACATTGGCCGACGATATCTATGTGGTTGACCAGTTGGTTACCGGCACCGAAACCATCACTTTGACCGATGATGGCACCGGAACCGACACCTTGCGGGTGAACGGCCTCTATGCCTCGACCGTCGAGATCAACTTGGCCTGGACCACCGAATTCGACCAGCCCACCAGTGGTGAAAGCATCTATTTCAACCCAACCGGCATAGGCCATCGCCTGATCGTCAATGGCGTGATTGAAAACGCCATCGGCAGCGATGGTCAGGATTTCATTCAGGGCAATTCGCTGCAAAACCTGCTCTATGGCGATGCGCTGGCCACCGGGGCCGGACTGAACGACACCATTTGGGCCGGGTCAGGCAATGACACCGTCCATGGCGGGGCGGGCAGCGATGGGATCGCGGGTGACGATGACGACGACCTGCTGTTCGGCGATGGCGGCAATGACACGATAAATGGCGGCGGCGGGGTCGACACCATCGAAGGCGGGCTGGGTGCCGATGTCATGGCGGGTGGGGCCACGGCGGGCGACACGGTGTCCTATGCGGCCTCGGTCAGCGGCATCCGGATCACGCTGGAATTTGGCACCATGACAACGGGCACCGGTGGCGATGCGGCGGGTGATCAGGTCACCGGGTTTCTCAACGCACTGGGCTCGGCCCATGACGACCGGATCGAGGATCTGGTCAAGGGCACACTGGCCTTTGGCTATAACGACAGCGGCTTTTATGGCGGGGCGGGCCGCGACCGGCTGATCCTTGGCGGTGGCGATGATAAGGGATACGGCGGCATCGGCAACGACACTCTGTTGGGCGAGGCTGGCGGCGATACGCTATTTGGCGGGACCAATGATGACGAGCTGCGCGGCGGGCGTGGGCAGGACGTGGTATCAGGCGGCACTGGCAGCGACCGGTTCGTGTTCAGGACCGCCGGTGACAGCACGGTCGCTCTGGCCCAGCGCGATACGATCACCGATTTCCACACCGCCCAGAATGACATCATCGACCTGAGCGGAATTGACGCCGAGGCCGGTGTACCGGGCAATCAGGCCTTTCATTTCATCACCACCGCTTTCGGGGGCAATGTCGGCGAACTGCGGGCCAAGGTCAGTGGCAGCGACCTGATCGTGCTGGGCGATATCAACGGCGACAGGGTGGCCGACTTTGCCATCCTGCTGCAAGGTGTGGCTGGAGTGACCGCAGCGGATTTCGATCTGTAAGGCGGTTCAGAGGGGACTCAATCTGCGTGGGATCACCCGGAAACAGCGGGATGTCGCTTTTGACGACATTCAATTTTTATGTGTTTTCACAGTGGGGTAGCGATCTATGTTAACCAGAATGAAAGCATGTTGCGAACCGTTCGCAAGGGCAGGGCCGCCCGGTCAGTCCGCCAGCACCGCCCAGGGTCGCTGGTCGGGGATGTGCAACCTGATCTCGTCGCCCAGCCGGAACACACCCTCGCGCTCGACCCAGGCCACCACACCGCGCTTGCCGGTGGCGGCGGGCGTGAAAGCCTTGCCAAAGCCGGGATGCGCCGCCTCGATCGCCTTGGCCGGATAGGTGCAGGGCCGGTTGTTCAGGTTCACCACCAAAGTTGCGCCCGACGCCCCCTGCAACCGCGACCCGGGCGGGACATGGCTGAAATCCGGTATGCCGCTGATCACCATCGAAGCGCCAACCAGCGAGGGCGACAAAACGGCAATCCCCATTTCCCCGGCAATCTCGGCCAGCTCTTCAGCCGACAGGACCGAGAATTGCCTTGTGTTGCGCACCTCGGTACCTTGCGGATATTGCGCCGTCATCCGCACGCAGGACGGCGCGGTGATCCCATGATGGATCTCGCCCGCCATCCCGGCGAAGCTCGCGAACATCTCGTCCGCCGGTTCGGCCCACAACGGCCCTTCGGCAGAGCGCACCCCGCCAAGCCAGCTGATCCTGCCGATGAACCTGGTTGGTTTCAAAACCGGCATGTCAGACCTTCAGGACAAAGAACACGCGGCGAAACGCCATCAGGGCCGAGCCGTCGGCCAGCACGGGATAGGCCGAGGCGAGCGCCTTGTCATAGGCGGAAACAAAGGCCCGCTGCTCCTCGGCACTCAGCTTTTCGACATAGGGCCGCATGGCGGTTGACTGGGTGAAGGCGCGCACCGGATGCATGTCCGGGGCAGGCTCCAGATGCTGGACATAGTCGGTTTCCCACGCCTCGACCTGACCCAGCGGCGACAGCATTTCCCAATAGGCGACTGCGGTCTGCACCGGGGCATCGAGCGTTGCCGGTTCAAAACGGTC
>JAYTCN010000291.1:0-3878 GCA_043736475.1 Paracoccaceae bacterium | reverse complement strand
CCGACGCTTTCATCCGCCGCGACGCGTTGGTCAAGTCAGGGTGATCTTCGCCGATACCTGCGCAAAACAATTTTATGCCGCCACCGGTTCCAGTCGATTCAACAACCGGGGTCGGCATACCGGATGTCTGCCCGAACTGCTCGGCAACGGCGGTGGTGAAGGGGAATACTGTCGACGATCCAACGATACGGATCTGGTCGCGGGCTTCGGCCGCACCGGCAACGATAGCTGCTGCGGCGGCGAGCGCGAATACGTTCTGGGATTTCACGGGTGTGTCTCCGTTCTGAGATACTTGTTGCAGACATGTCCGAAGCGATTCTTCGGAACGTCCGAGTTTTATGCGGCGCTGGTCGCAGTTTTATAACAGACAGCGCACAGAAATGTGACAAGTCAAATTATTGATAAATATGCATTATTCCAGATACGGTGTTTTTGGCGCCCCGCAGTCTGTGTCGTCGGCCACTCTGGGAAGCCAGATCGTGAACCGGCTGCCTTGTCCCAACCGGGATGTAATTTCCAGTTCGCCGCCATGTCGGTTCAGGATGTGCTTGACGATTGCCAGACCCAAACCGGTTCCACCTTTTTCCCGGCTTTGACCGACGTTGACCCGGTAAAACCGTTCCGTCAGCCTGTGCAAATGCTCGCGCGCGATACCGGGCCCGCTATCTTCGATGGTCAGTCCGGTCATGCGCGGATGTCTTGGGTCAGCACCGGCGGTGAAGACCCGAACTTTGGCACCTGTACCACTGTATTTCAGGGCGTTTTCCACCAGATTCGTCAGTACCTGGTTCAATTGGTCGCGGTCGCCGCGCACCGAAACGCTCGTATCGACCGCGCCGGCCGACAGGTCGGATTCGTATTGTTTCATCAGGGGTGCAAGCGCCGCAACCGTATCGACCGCCAATTGCCCCGGCTGGCAAATGCCTTCCGGGCGCAGATGTTCGTTCATCTCGATCCGGCTCAGCGACATCAAGTCTTCGACCAGGCGTTGCATTCGTGCCGCCTGCGCCTGCATGATGCCGAGGAATTTTTCGCGCGCTTCAGGATCATTGCGCGCATGTCCCTGCAATGTCTCGATGTAGCCGACAATCGACGCCAGCGGGGTCCGAAGTTCGTGACTTGCATTGGCGATAAAATCGGTGCGGACCCCCGCCAGACGATGGGCATCGCTGCGATCCTCAAGCTGAACAATCGCCTGAACATCCTCGCCAAGGTCGCTGCCCGCCGGCACCGGTCCGACCTGAACCGCGAATTGCCGGTCTTGCGGTTGCCCGGTGGCAAATTCGACCCTGTGGGTCTTGCCGGTACTTATCGTGTCGGTAACGGCGGCCACAAACGAAGGTGCCCGGAAAAGATTGGCAAAATGCTCGCCCGTTTTCAGCCGCGGTATCATCGAAAACGCCGCGGGGTTGGCATAGGAGACCCGGCCTCTTTTGTCGATCACCAGCAAAGGCGCGGGCATTTGTTCCAGCAAGGCCCGGCCGAAACCCACAGGCAATTGCACCGAAAGATTGGGATTCGGGCCAACGGTTATTTGCTGCGACCGGATGTGTGCCTCGCGGACGACGGCGTAGAATCCGACGATCAGGCCAGTGGTCAGAAAGACTTTGAAACCAGCGCTTGCACTGGCGGCCATGATCGCCGCCGTTCCGGCAACGGCCAGGCCAAGGATTGCATAACCCCAGATCCTCGCCCTCATCCGTGATTACCCCCGCTATTTTGCAACATTTCCTTAGCTTTTCGGTCGATAAACTGCCAAGGCCGTTGCCATGCCCCAATGTGATTATATGTAAGGGTGGCTTAGGCAAGGGGAATGATTTCGGGTGATCTGTTTTACGCTCAAATGCGCCAAAGGGCACGACTTCGACTCGTGGTTCGGGTCGGGCGCTGCATTTGACTCGCTCAAGGCAACGGGACGGTTGAGTTGCGCGGTTTGTGGCGGCACAGACGTTGACAAGGCTGTCATGACGCCGCGCGTGGCAAGCGCCCGCGACGAGCGTCCGCTCAGCGGTCCGGCATCAACCGCCGAACAGGCCCTGGCAGAACTGCGCAAACAGATCGAAGCCCACACCGAAGATGTCGGCAAGAATTTTGCTGCCGAAGCGCGAAAAATTCATGAAGGCGATGCACCTTTGCGCCCGATCATGGGCGAAGCGAAATGGCAGGATGCCCGGGCTTTGATCGAGGACGGCATCCAGATTGCGCCGCTGCCCTGGGCGGCGTCAGGCCGCAAGACGAATTGACAGCGAAGCACTGGTGACCGCATTGTTTTGCTGGTCCCTGATAGTGATGACCAGTCGGACCAGCAGATTGCTTCGGAGTCCTCAATGGCCGAACACAAGATATTCAAGCACGGCGCGCCGGAAAAAATTGCCGACGGCCTTTGGCGAATTGTCGGCCGACTTGCTTTCCCCTTGCTGCGTAACATGATCATTTACCGGCTGCCCGACGGCAGCTTGCTGCTCCATTCGCTGGTGGCGCTGGACGAGGCGGGTTTTTCCGGGCTGGAAAAGCTGGGCAAGCCCAGGATCGCGATCGTGCCCAGTCGCGCCCACCAAATGGACGCCGTTTTTTACCGAAACCGCTTTCCCGACCTGAAAATCTATGCGCCGCGCGACGTCATGGCCCAAATCGCGGCCGGGGCGAAGCTCGACGGCGCCGTCGAAGACGTGCTTCCGGCATTTGGCATCAATCTGCACGCGGTCCCGGGGGTTAAAGTCGGCGAATACGTCTATGAAGTGCCGTTAGCCGAAGGCGGCAAGGCGCTGATCGTCAACGACGCCTTTGCCAGCGGGCATTCCTATGACGAGACCAAATTCATGAGCAAGATCTTGCGCCCCTTGTTTGGCGGTACCGACGAAAAACTCGGGCTGGCGCGCATTTATCGCTGGTTCATCGTGCAAAGGCCGCTGGACCTGCGCAATTTTGGCCGGATGCTGGCGGAAATCCCTGATGTGCGGGTGCTGACAGTCTCGCACGGGGCACCGCAGATCGGCGGGGTGGCACTGGCGCTCAAATCAGGCATGGCATAAGGGCCGTCGCTGCCTTGCACCGCTGAGCCTTCCCCTGTATGCAGCCGAAAATTCCGGCTAACATTGGGAAAACTGCCGCAATGCCGCGTCTAGTCATGAAATTCGGCGGCACGTCCGTCGCTGACCTCGACCGCATTCGCAACGCGGCCCTGAAGGTCAAGCGCGAGGTCGAGCGCGGCTACGAGGTGGCGGTCATCGTTTCGGCCATGTCGGGAAAAACCAACGAACTGGTCGGCTGGGTGCGCGGGGCCTCGGCGCCCGATGGCAAGAACGCCTTCGGGCTTTATGACGCCCGCGAGTATGACGCCGTGGTCGCCTCGGGTGAGCAAGTCACCAGCGGCCTGATGGCATTGGTGCTGCAGGAAATGGGCGTGCCGGCGCGAAGCTGGCAAGGCTGGCAAATCCCGCTGAAAACGACCGATGCCCACGGGGCGGCGCGCATCGAATCCATCGATACAACCTTGCTCGATCAAAAATTCGGCGAGGGGCTGCACGCGGTGATCGCCGGCTTCCAGGGCATCGGTCCGGATGGCCGGATCACCACTTTGGGCCGCGGCGGTTCCGATACATCTGCCGTGGCCTTTGCCGCGGCGCTGAACGCCGAACGCTGCGACATCTACACCGATGTCGACGGTATCTACACCGCCGACCCGCGCATCTGCGAAAACGCCCGCAAGCTGGAAAAGATCTCCTTCGAGGAAATGCTGGAATTGGCTTCGCTGGGGGCGAAAGTGCTGCAGACCCGCTCGGTCGAGCTGGCAATGCGCTACAAGGTGCGGCTGCAAGTATTGTCGAGTTTTTCGGACGAGCCCGGAACGCTGGTCTGCGATGAGGATGAGATCATGG
>JAYTCN010000290.1:0-3881 GCA_043736475.1 Paracoccaceae bacterium | reverse complement strand
AGCGCGTAGGCCGCCATGGATCCGACCGTGACGGTCAGGGCCGTGGCCATGACGCTGATGACGACGGAATTGGTGAAGGCAAGATAGATCTTGCATATCTGCGATTCCATCGGTTGCAGCGTCACCACCGGCGAAACCACGAACACAAACGAGTTGTAGGTCAGCAGGACCATTTGCCGAAGGATCGAGGAAAGATCGCAATAGGGGTCGGTGTTGAACTGTCTGCGCCAGGCGTCGAGGTTAGGCTGGAAGTCCACGAACGGGATGTAGAAAGGCCCCTGATTCACGGTGATCGCATCCTTGAACGAGGTGATGATCACCCAATAGATCGGGAACAGCACGAACAGCGACCAGACGATCAACAGAACATAGGCGACCACTTTTGCGACCGGTGACATCTTGCCGACCGCCGGGGGCTCGAACAATCTTTCCAATAGGCTTCGATTGGCTTTTTCGAACTTGAAGGATGCCTCGCTCATGCGCGGGCCCTGCGCAATTGACCGAGCACGACATAGTTGAAGAAGGAGGCGCAGACGACGACCGTCAGAATCAGCAGCATATAGGCAATTGCCGCCGAAGTGCCGATGTCGTTGGCGCGCCAGACATAGAGGGAATGGAGAGTCATCGATTCGGTGGACGAACCCGGACCGCCGCCAGTCATGATGTTCGGAAGATCGACGATCTTGAATGCCTCGATGGCGCGGATCAACAGCACCGTCACGGCAACCGGAACGATTTGTGGCCAGGTGATTTCGCGGAAAATCTGCACGCTCGACGCGCCGTCCACCTGCGCGGCCTCCACATGGTCGCGCGGTACGTTTTCCAGCGCTGCCAGCATGCAGATGAAAATGAACGGAATCCACTGCCACGAATCGCAGATCATCATCACAAAACGCGCGGCCCATGGATCGGCGGACCATACCCAGTTCTCGATCCCGAAGAACCGCAGAACCGGCTCGAAGGGCCCCTTGGTGATGTCGGCAACCATCCGCATCGCATAGCCGACACCCAAGGGGGTGACCATCAGCGGAATGAAAAAGATCACCCGGAAAAAGTTCTTGCCGGAAATCGGCTGCGAACACAGGAACGCCAGACCAGTTCCGATCAAAAACTGAACGAAACAGCCCACGAACACATAAAAGAGGGTCGTCATCAGGGTGCCGATGGAATTGCCCGACAACAGCGTCGCCGCCAGAATCCAGGCCAGAAAAATGGCCATCGCCGCTGATATGACCCGGCCCAACATTCCCACCCACGTGGTGATTTTCGCCGAGCGGTAGAGCCACCACAGAACGGCGGCGACGACGACCGCAAAGAACATCACGCCGACAACGCCGACCGGCTCGGTCCTGCCCAGAAAATGCATCTGGTCATTGCCCAAGAACTGCTTGGCAAAATTCTGGAAACCGACAAAACGGAACTTCAGGCCTTCGGCTGTGAACTTCACGCGGCTCAGCGCAAAGACGATGGAATAAAAGGTCGGGAAAATCGCGAAGATCAGGACCAGGGTGACCGCAGGCGCAATGAAAAACGTGGCCGAATGGCGGTCGGTCCACTCCCCCCAGCTTTCGCGTTGGGGGTTGCCAGCCGGGGAATGCCCCGGCTGGCTGTTTGCAGAGGCGTTTGACATCGGCCCGGTCTTAGTTGCCGGTACCCAGAGCTAGGGCCTGAGCCTTGATCTGTTCGTCGCGGCCAAAGTCCTCGGTGATCTCTTCCCAGCCCGTTTCGATGTTCTGCAGAGCTTCTTCTACAGTGATCTCGCCCGCCAGATAGCGCGCCAGTTCGGTATCAAGAACGACACCGGTATAGTTCGCCGCACCGGGGATTTTCATGTCCGACGCCATATTGGCGTTGTTGAGGGCACCATTGATCGCGCCGAGATAGTTTTCGGCAAGATCCAGCGGCATTCCGGCCGCAACCCACAGGTCAGTGCTTTCAAGCTGCGAATTGCGATAGGGGTTATAGCCGGTTGACCCGATCGTCACGTCGACGTTCGATTGCGCCGCCTGGTTCATGTACGACAGGAATGCATAAGCTGCATCCTTGGTCTTCTGTTCGGCGTTGATGTTGATCGCACCGGCCCAGCCACCGAAGGCGGCAAAAGGCGCGTAGTTGATGCCGTCGACGGCATGGGGCGCGCTTTCCGGCGTAACCGGAACAAGCTTGCCCGTGGCGCGGTCCAGCACTTCTGTCGAGCCGACAGCAGAGACAGCGAAGATCAGTCCCCTGACGCCCGCCGCATCGGCATCAAGCTGCAATGTGCCCGGATCACCCCACTCGACCAGCAGGCCGCAGCGTCCGGCCTTGAACAGCGCGCGGGTGGCACCGATGTCCATGTTGAGCTCTTCGGCGGGACCGTATTTGCCGGTTTCCTTGTAGAGTTCAAAGGCTTTCTTCCAGCCGTCATTGTTGATCACCGGCTTCATCGTCGCACCGTCGAAGTGGAAGCCCTGCACCGTGCCTTGCGTCTGCACGATCGGTGCCGCAAAAGTCTGGATGGCGAAATAGGACTGGGCATTGCGCATCTTGAAAATGCACGAGCCATAATCCGCCTCGCCGTCGCCATTCATGTCCTGGCCGTGGATTTTCGAAGCCACGTCCAGATAATCTTCCCAGGTCTTGGGCGGCGCCAGGCCGGCCTTCTCCAGAACGTCCTTGCGATAATAGACCATCTGGAAGTCGCCATCGACCATCAGCAGCTTGGTCTTGCCGCCAATCTTCTGGCCAAATTCGCGGAAGAAGGGTGCCACATCGGCAAGGTCGAGCTTGGTGTCGTTGGCAATATAGGGGTCCAGGTCCTCCAGAAGCCCGGCTGCGTCAAGCTCGACACCCCAACCCGCGGCGAACACGCCGACATCGATCGAGTTGGTGCCGGTCGACCAGTCGGCCTGGATCTTCGGAAAGATTTCCGCAAACGGCACCTCGGTGACAACAATCTTGCCGCCGGTTGCTGCCTCGAACTCCGCACCGCGCTCAATCAGCCGGGCGGCGATGACCGGGCCCGGTCGAGTCAGGATGTTGACGGTAACCCCGTCAAATTCCCCTGCCATCGCGGCCGGTGCGAGCGCACTGAGCGCAGTTGCGCCAGCAAGCAGATTGAAAAGATTCCTGCGAATTCGCATCATAAATTCCCTCCCATCGTTTTTATGGCAAGCGTGCGATTCCGCAGCTTGCGTGAGAAACCCTAGTGCGCAGGTTTTGATATTGCTACAGCTATGTTGAAATGGCCAATCGGCACGCCCGGACGCGTTCTTGGCGCCAAGCGCCGACCAGCAGTTCAAGACTCCGTCGGGCATTGTCATGCGTGGATGTATATGGACCCGGCCTGATTGCAACAGTCCAGTTGGCGCTGGCTTTGGCTCGGCGATCACGATTGCAGACGTATATCCGGCTTCCTTGAGCGGCCCGATCTATCGTCGTCGCGAGCCCCGATGGATTTCCGCACGCTTCTTCCTCAATGGCTCCGAGGCATAGGCAGTTGCCTTGCCGGTCCACACATCAGGTTCAAGAAGCGATCAAGGTGACCCTTTCACCAGCTCCTGCCAGTTGTTGCAATGTTTCGGGGAGTGTACTCCCGTTGTTCAGATCCTTCCTTTTGTTTCCTCAGTCGCCGACGGCGGTTTGCCCCGGACGGTAGTGTTCAACTCGCGCCAGGATCGACCAGACGATCCGGACATTCTTGTTGGCCAGCGCGACCGATACGACATTCAGGTGCCTCCGATCCCGCATCCGCGCGATCCACTGACTCCTCTGATCCTGTTTCCCACCGGCCTTGCCAAGCACGGCTCGGGCACCATGATGGTGCGCGAGTTGCGTCAACAGGGTATCAGCACCAAACAGAACAAGCCAATCACCAAAGGGTTCCTCTATCGGTTGTTGAA
>JAYTCN010000289.1:0-3888 GCA_043736475.1 Paracoccaceae bacterium | reverse complement strand
AATCCTTGGGTCAAAGGCTCTTCAATGTCAGCATCACCACGATTCCGGTCAAGATCAGCGCACAGCCCATCGCCTCGACCCGGTCGATCTTTTCGCGGGGTTTTCCGTCCCAACCCGGTTTGCCTTTTGGCTTGTCATCGCGGTCGCCGGAGCGCGGGGCGCGATCCTCGAATTTCTTCGGTCCGCGATCGCGGTCGCCGCCAAATGACTTTCGCTCGCCAAACGGCCGGGCCGGGCGTTCGGTCCGGTCTTCCTCGCGGTATTCCCATT
Source organism: Paracoccaceae bacterium (assembly GCA_043736475.1). Taxonomy (GTDB): domain Bacteria; phylum Pseudomonadota; class Alphaproteobacteria; order Rhodobacterales; family Rhodobacteraceae; genus JANMOK01. The sequence continues at coordinate 3,618 of JAYTCN010000289.1, read as the reverse complement.
TTTTGAGGAGCCTGGCGCTGAACGCGTCGCGTCCGATCTCGCCCTCATGGCACCAAACCACGGCTATCTGGTCACCGTCCACGGCCTCAACCGCCATGCGCATCGAGCCTGCAGTCAGAACGACAATGTCGCCCATTTCGATTTCAGCCATACCCTGTCCTTTCGGGTCTGGGGCCTGTAACCCCGTTTCATCAGACTGTTTGGCGGTTATCCCGGCCAAGTCTGTGCGCTGAATGGCGCACTAAACGCCGCAGCGCAAGCGCGCAATCGTCACAGGTCCGCGACAAGGCTTTGCGGCAAACTGCCAAAGCGGCGACGATCGCGTTCCAGATCGAATAGTTTTCCGTCCAGGCGCAGCAATCTTTCGCGGTAGGTCCGGCGCAATGCCTTTTGCTCATCGCTCAGCTCGCCGGTCAATGTCGCCAGCAAGGCGCGGATCTCGTCGCGTTCGTCGTGAAGGTCCGCGATCTCGCCGGTGATGCCATAATATTCCTGTCCCCAGGCGTTTGCCCGCGTCAGTACTCCGACGGCCGAAGCGGGGCAAACATTGTTCACCGCATCGCCGTTCCGGCCAATGGAATAGGCATTTTCCGGCGTGCAATAGAGCCGCAACCCTTGGATTCGTCCCCGGTCCCAGGCCGACTGGTCCGGAGTCACGCCGATCTCGGCGCATGCCTTCGCGTGGTTTCCCAGATAGTCAGGACTACGTCCGGCCTTGCCATCCTGGCGACCGATTGCCTCCCAGTCACCGGTTCGGCATTGTTCCTCGGAAATACTCGCGCACGACAGCAGGGTCAAAAACGGCAGTAGCAAAACAAGATATCGCATGGCGGATGATCCAGTGGCCAATGGTCAATATGTTGCGCCGGTCAGACCGGCATCACAACCAACATTTACGCGATCATTGATACCGGCTTTGCTGACTCAACCAGAACCGCAGCCAATGCCGGTCGCCCGGGCCGGCAAGCAGATTCAGGGCAACACCAGGTTCTGCCCAGACGGCCCGGTGGTGCAACTCGGTTGGTTCTGCCGTGGCCGCGACTGCCCGACAGACATAGACGTGGCACACTTTGCGCGCCCACAGGTCGTATTCCGGCATGTAACAGAAACGTTGGAATGCACCCAGTCGCCGATCGACCGTGACGCGCCAACCCGTTTCCTCAAGAATTTCCCGATGCAAGGCTTGATGCGGGTTTTCGCCCTGGCCGATACCGCCGCCCGCAAGCTGATATTCGCGCAACGGGGCTAGTTGCTCGGTGATCAGAATATCGGTTCCGTCGTGAATGATTGCATAGGCGCCAGGTCTGGTGGTGTAGTCTTGCCCGGGGACCACCCGTTCGCCGAACCTGCGCATCCGTACTCCGATTTTGGCACCGCGGCCTGGTGACGGCGCTGTTTGCACCTTCCGCCCGGACCGCCTATCTAGCGCAAATCACCGGGCAAAGGAACTTGGAATGGCTGCGAGCGTTGATCATCGGTGGGACGACACGATCCTGCCGTTCCAATTGGACAGGGCCGACATTCGTGGTCGAGTGGCCCGCCTCGACGTCACCCTGGACACGATCCTGCACCAGCATAACTACCCGGCGACCGTATCGGGATTGGTGGCCGAAGCCGCTGTTCTGACCGCCCTTATCGGACAGACGATCAAGGAAAGCTGGAAACTGTCGCTGCAAATCCGTGGCGACGGACCGATCCGGATCATCGCCACCGACTACTTCAGTCCAAAGCTTCCGGGCGAGCCTGCCGAAATTCGCGCCTATGCCAGTTTCGACGCCGATCGATTGTTGGAGTCGACGGGCACACCGTTCGAAAAGATCGGGCGTGGAATGTTTGCTTTATTGATCGATCAGGGCGAAGGTTCAACGCCGTACAGTGGCATTACGCCGCTGGCCTACGGTTCGTTATCAGCCTGCGCGGAAACCTATTTTGCCCAATCCGAGCAGCTTGCCACCCGATTCCAGATCGCCGTTGCCGAAGTGACCGCGCCCGGCAAACCCACCACCTGGCGGGCAGGGGGGGTGTTGGTCCAGCTTATGCCCAAGGCTGCCGCGTTTGCAAAAGATGGGGCGACCGGGGCGGAGGGGTTGCTCGCCGCCACTGATTTTTTATCTGGCGAGGACGAGGAAAACTGGGTTCGGGTCATGGCGCTGCTCGAAACCGTCGAGGCGACGGAATTGATCGGCCCGTTCGTGTCACCCGAGGCGCTTTTGGTGCGGTTGTTCCACGAGGAAACGCCGCGCGCATTTCCCGAGCAAGCCATCGGTTTCGGCTGCACCTGCGGTCCTGAAAAAGTAGAGCAAGCCATGTCGATCTATTCCCGCAAGGACATAGCCCATATGACAAACGAGGCGGGCATGGTCACAGCGGACTGCCAGTTCTGCGGCAAACACTATGCGTTCGAGCCGGAAAAACTGGGGTTCGAAGCGCAAAAGTAGCTGCTTGCCGGATCGGCGCGGAACGACCATCCTTGCCGCATGCATGATCAGGGATTCACTGTTGAACGTTTGACCCGCGCCCTCGAGTTCGGGATGGCCGCGATCAGTTCGGATTTTGATTTGAATCCCGGATTCTCCCCTGAACCCGGCGTCACGTTCAAGCTGCGGCCTGCATCGGTGCTCATTCCAATAATCGAGCGGAATGGCATGCCAAAAGTCATCCTGACCCGGCGTTCCCGGGTCTTGAAGCATCACGCCGGACAAGTGTCGTTTCCCGGCGGCAAGCAAGATGCGAACGATGCGACCGCGCTCGACGCCGCATTGCGCGAGGCCGAAGAGGAAATTGGCCTGGCCCGCGACGATGTCAGCATTCTGGGCAAAATGGCCGCCCACCGAACGGTAACCGCGTTCGAAGTCTCGGCATTTGTCGGACTGTTGCCGCGAGCGTTCCAGCCCCGACCTGACCCAGGCGAAGTGGCCGAGGTTTTTGAAGTACCGCTGGAATTTCTGATGCGGATCGAGAATTTCCAGATCCACAGCCGGGTCTGGCGCGATCAGCGCCGGAATTTCTACGTCATCCCGTATGGGCCGCATTACATCTGGGGGGCGACAGCCCGAATTCTTCGCGCCTTGGCCGAGCAGGTGCGATTGGCGCCATGAAACTTGCCGGCGATTGGTTGAATAACCCGGCGACACAAACGGTTTGCTCGGTACTGACCGCGGCAGGGTATCAGGCACTTTTCGTCGGCGGCTGCGTACGCAACGAACTGCTGGGCTGGCCTGTGGCAGACGTGGATATTGCCACCGATGCCGAGCCAGACGTCGTGACAAGGCTTGCCGCAGCGGCCTCGATCCGGGTGATTCCGACCGGCGTTGCCCATGGAACGGTCACGCTGGTTCTTGCCGGCATTTCACACGAGGTCACGACCTTTCGCCAAGATTTGGCAACCGACGGGCGCCGGGCCGAAGTGGCATTTTCCAGCGACATTTTGGCGGATGCAAAGCGGCGCGATTTCACGATGAATGCGCTTTATGCGCAGCCCGATGGAACTCTGGTCGATCCGCTGCATGGCTTGGCCGATGTGTTGGCGCGAAAAATTCGGTTCATTGGCGATGCCGACGCCCGGATTCGCGAAGACCATTTGCGCATTTTGCGTTTCTTTCGCTTTTTTGCGTGGTT
>JAYTCN010000288.1:0-1579 GCA_043736475.1 Paracoccaceae bacterium | reverse complement strand
TTACCCAAGGCCGCCGCCCGTGCGGTCACATCAGCGATCCAATCGAGCAGAAACGGCTTCACCCGCAGCACCGCATTCCACCCGGCATCCGACGGCCCGATAAACGCCTTCTTGCGCGTAGAATCGGGCCGCCCCGCGCGCGGCTCGAACACATTGGCGTCGATCATCAACAGCCACAGCCCCGGCTCAGGCTCCACCAGATAAGACGCATCCATCAGCCGTTGCGTCACCGAGCCATCGGCGGAAACCGCCTCATACATCCGCGCCTTTGGTCGGTCATCCGACCCAAACGGGCTTTCCCAATGCAAGTAATCCGGTTGCCGAAACAGCCCAAACCGCGCCATCGGCAGCAACGCCGCAGGCTGCCCGCCGCAACGCATCGCAGGCGTGACAATCGCCCCGACCTCGGTTTGCTCTGGATCGCTCGTCACCATCACGGTTTGCCCCGGTGCCGAAACAAAACGCGTCGTCACATGCTTGCCATGCGGTCCATACAGATCATGGTTGCCGGGAATGGCATAAAACCGCAGCCCGTGGCGGCGCTCAAACTCCGCCAACAGCGCCACCAGCCGCCGGATATTCTCGGCCTGCCCGTCGTCGGAATAATCCCCCGCAAGAACCACATGCCGCACCCCGGCAGCAGCGACCTTCTCCAGCGCCGCCGTCAACGCGCCTGCGGTTTCATTGAACGCCCGCGCCGCAATCCGCGTATCAGCCCAACTGCGCAGCGCAAGCCGCACGCCATCCACCACAATACCCACGCCGCCGAAATCCCCTGCTGGGTCGTGGAAATGCACATCCGCCAGCACCGCAACCGCATGGGGTGCCATCCCTCAGGCCTTCACCACATGATCCGCCACAATCCCATTCCGCGCAAACACGTTGCGGGTGTCGATGATCAGCCGCGACCATTGTGCCAGCCCGGCATAGTCCAACCCATCATGATCAGTCGCAATCAACACGGCATCAAAACCGCCAACCGTCGCCTGATCAAGCGCCACCGATTTCCGCCCCATCAACGCGCCATAGGCCCGCGTCTTCGGAATCTCGGCCACAAACGGATCGTGATAAGACGCCTGCCCGCCGCGCTCTTCGATCAACTCTATCAGCTTCAGCGACGGGCTTTCGCGTATATCCGGCACATTCTTCTTATAGGCCAACCCGATCACCAAAACCTTTGAACGGCTCAACGCCAGCCCTAACCGCTGATCCAACGCCTCGGCCAGACGCTGCACCACATGGCGCGGCATGCCAGAGTTGATCTCTCCGGCCAACTCGATAAATCGGGTCGGAATGTCATATTCCCGCGCTTTCCACGTCAGATAAAACGGGTCAATCGGGATGCAATGGCCGCCCAGACCGGGGCCGGGATAGAACGGCATATAGCCGAAGGGCTTGGTTTTCGCCGCCTCGATCACTTCCCAGACATCGACGCCCATCGCCTCATAGATCACCTTCAATTCATTCACCAAGGCGATATTGACAGCACGAAAAACATTTTCAGTCAGCTTCACGGCCTCGGCCGTCGCGGTCGACGATACCGGAACCACGGTTTTCACCACCGCGCCATAGAACGCCG
>JAYTCN010000287.1:0-1580 GCA_043736475.1 Paracoccaceae bacterium | reverse complement strand
TGCTGCTGTTCGACGATGCTGGCGATCATGTGGCGTTGCAGGCGGCGCAACTGCTGGCCGAAGCGGGGGCCAAGGTCGAGATCATGACGCCGGACCGCAGCTTTGCCCCGGATGTGATGGCGATGAATCTGGTGCCCTATATGCGGGCGTTGCAGGACAAGCCGGTGACCTTCACGGTGACCTACCGGCTGACCTCGGTCGAAAAGGATGGCAACCGGATCAAGGCGGTTGTCGATTCGGACTATATGAAACTGGGGCGGGTGGCGCATTATGATCAGGTCGTGATCAACCATGGCACGCAGCCGCTGGCCGATCTGTATTTCGCGCTGAAACCGCGGTCGCAAAATCTGGGGGCGGTGGATTATGAGGCGCTGATTGACGGACGACCGCAAAGCCTTGGCGGGGGCCCGGACGGGTTTCGGCTGTTCCGCATTGGTGACGCGGTCGAGGCGCGCAATATCCATGCAGCGATTTATGACGCCATGCGGCTGATTCGGGTGATTTGAACCCGAACGGGCGGGGCAATCGGGGTCCGCCAGAGAGGGTGGGACAGATTGCGGCTTGGGGCGCTGCGCTTGGCTGTGGCGAAGTGCGCAGGCAAAGGCTGCCAGACTGGGCGGATTGGGGTGTTTTACGCTCATTTCCCGGGCAAACGGGCAATTCGCCAGAATCGCTGTCGGATTGCATAAGAAAAATGTTTAAACTAATCGTTCCGGCGCTCTGTAAAACGTGAATTCGCAGCTATATAGAGGGTGCCGTCGCAAGATCGGCTGCGCTGTCACGGAAAGATGCATACCAAAGCTGATCCGTGACCTGACCGGGGGGACGATGATGGCAATGTCGCAACTCGTGAATGAAGACGTGCAACTGTCGTTGCTTGCGACCACGGGTCATCCCGGACTGGCGGCCGAGTTGCTGACGGAACGGTTTGGCCTGTCGCTGGATTATGCCGAATCGGTGCTGGATCGGGGCTATGGGTTGCTGGTCGCCCGTCTTGCCAAAGCGCAAGCCCGGGCCGCCCTGCCGCTGCTGGCCATCCTTGGTCTGCGCGTTGCCATCCAGCCCTGCGAATCGCTGCCGCCGGACGAGTTCGGTGACGTGTCGATCCGCTTCGTGGAACCGAAGAATGCCACCAAGCTGATCCTCGCGTTGGCGCGTTTGCTGGGATTGACCGGACTGACGGCCGGGTCGTTCTGCGGCCCGGAGGGGCATGTTCTGGCGGGACTGTCGCCCGCCAAGGCCGAGTGGCTTGGCCATGCCTTGCGCAAGATTTCCGGTGTCTCGGTGGTGCTGTCCGAACATCAGTCGGCCCGCTTTGACATCTTTTCCGGGGCCGAGTTGACGGAGCAGGAATGTATGGCCATCCGCCGGCATTTGCGCCTGCTGGACTGCAGAATCGGCGGTTTTAGCGGGGCGATCGGCAGCGGGATGGACCGGCGTGCGGTGGAGCGGGTCCTGGCCAGGTTTCCCGATCTGGGGCTGTTTGGGGTCAATCAGGCGTTCCAGCGCCATGAGTTGCTGATCATCGGAAAGGGCACGCTGACCGAGCAGGAGTTCATCGACTTTCTGATGACCCGGCC
>JAYTCN010000286.1:0-3901 GCA_043736475.1 Paracoccaceae bacterium | reverse complement strand
GGATAGTCGCTTGCCCGTCGCCTTGCGGCTATGGGCAACTGACCGGGCAATTGTCCACTGGACAATCACCTGATCGGTCAGGGTGCCCGTAGGGTGCGCGGTTCTTCGCGAAAGCGAAGGTTTGCGCACCACTTTTACACCGTCGGCTGCGCATTCATGGCGCATCACCATCTTTGCCCTTAATTATCTGGTTCACCCTGCGCCCAATTATCAGCACGCCGACCGCGCCACCAAACCACGCGGCTACAGATGCGCCATAGGTCGCAGCGACGCTTTGCAGCAATGCCCAATTGGTCGAAATAAAGTGCGAAATCTCTGGACCAAAAGCATTGGTCAAATGCCAACCCAGAACCTCCTGTGTCATTCCCGCAGCATAGGCGGCACCAATACTGCCAAGCAACCAGATCAAATTCTTATGCTTGGCCTTGCGCAGCTCCCTTACCACGATCTCATCCAAAAGCTCGGACAACCGCCCTTCCATCGCTCGCGACATGGGGCCATTCGCGTCTGGGTCGTTGATGACGACCTGCCCCAATTTTCGATGCGCCTCGTCCTCGGCTGCAACAACCGGCTCTTCCCGCGCTGTTCGACGCCGTTCCAGCACCAGATCGACATCCGGATGCCCCAATGTCAGAGCAGGCCCCAGCCGGGTCACATTCCCCAGCGCCGAAATCACTTCATCCGAATAGGGCTGCCCATCTTCCACGCCTCGTGTCGCCCGTTCATCAAGGTCTTCCACTTCCAGATGAATCGACAGCAAGTCTAATTCATCGAATGGCCTGTCCACCAATCCGGCCACTATCCGCGCGCGCGAAGCGAGGCGCGGAAACTCGTTTCCCGCCGCTCTGGTCAGATCAGCAGCTTTCTGCTGAATTCGTTCATGCATCACCCGCTTAACGCGTTCTTGCCGTTCTTCCTCGGTAGGGGTGCTTGTCTCAATCTCCAACTTGCCATCAATCAAAATTGACCGAAGCAACGGGTCAGGTTCCGGCGCTTTCGCCAAATCCCCCGGCGGCAGCCAATCCTGCAAATACGCAAACAGCGCCTTTGCCCGTTCCGAATCGTCTTCCATCTCCGCAATCTCGGCAATCCGACCATCCAGCTTCGTCGCCGCACAGCCAGAAAAACTCATCCCGCCTACGAAAGGCTCGGAAACAAGCTTTTCCATCGCAAGGATCGGCCGCAAATCCGACACAGCACAACCGTCAAACCAAAGCGCTGTCATCCCGACCAGCCCCGCCAACGGCGTCAGATCGGCGACCGCGGTGTCGCTGAGGGAAAGCAACGTCATCCCGACCAGCCCCGCGAGGGGCGTCAGATCGGTGATCCCGGTGTTGCTGAGGGAAAGCCCCCTCATCCCCGCCATCCCCGCCAGCGGCGTCAGATCGGTGACCCCGGTGTAGCTGAGATAAAGCTCCGTCATCCCGACCATCCCCGCGAGCGGCGTCAGATCGGTGACCCCGGTGTTGTCGAAGGAAAGCCGCGTCATCCCCAGCATCCCCGCCAGCGGCGTCAGATCGGTGATCCCGGTGTGGTTGAGGGAAAGCCCCGTCATCCCCCCCAGCCCCGCCAGCGGCGTCAGATCGGCGACCCCGGTGTTGTCGAGGTCAAGTGCTCGTAACTTGTCCAGCGCTGCAATCTCTGGCGGCAAAACCTCCAGCGCGCGGGTGGCGGGTGTATCAAACGACAGAGTGTCAGTGCCCGATTTCTTTGCCTGTGCAATCAGCCGCTTCGCCGCCTGATAGGCCTTGTCTGCGTCGCTCATTCCGTGTCCTCCACCCGCCCAAGATGGCGCGGGACGCGGCACCGCACAAGGCCCTGTCATCGGGCGAAGGTAACACGCGTTACCCGTTAAAATTCCGTTACCAAAAAACCGACATCATAACAAAATCAATAACATACCCCGCATAACACGCGTGTTACCGCCGCTTCAGATCCCCGCGTACCATTCATACCCCCGATCCGCCCAATAGCTGCCCTTTCCCAACCCATAGCTCGCGAAACTTTCAACCAGTTCAATCGTGTGCACATATTTCGCCATTTTATACCCCAGCTGCCGCTCCACCCGCAGCCTCAAAGGCGCCCCGTTCGCCACCGGAAGATCGGCCCCGTTCAGCCCATAAGCGAGGATCGTTTGCGGATGATAGGCGTCGATCAGGTCGATGGATTCGTAATACTTCACCTCGCCCGAAAGGCTGCGTTCCAGCACGTCATAGCAATGAAATACCGCGAACCTGGCCGTCGTTTTCGGCCGCGCCGCATTCAAAACCGCCGACAACGGAACCCCGGCCCATTTCGCGATGCAAGACCACCCCTCCACGCAATCATGCCGCGTGATTTGTGTCCGCGAAGGCATCGCTTTCAGAAGGTCCAAAGGCAACCTCAACGGCCGTTCAACCAACCCCGTCACCGTCAGAGTGTAGCCGGAAAACCCACCCTCAGACAGCGCCAGATACGCCTCTCCATCCGGATCGGTTGATCCGTTCGGCCGCTGGCCCTGCCGAATATCGGCTTGAGTATACTCCGGCGCCATCGAATGCCCGCCCCCCAGCAATCGCTGGGCGCGGTAGGTCAGGTTCGACACCGATTCAAACGCGCCCCGCAACGCGCTGTCCTTTTCATTGGCCCCGTCCAGCACCTTGCAGCCCGACACTCCAAATGCCGCCGCCCCCAACAAAAGCCCGCGCCGATTATACATCATCGCCTCGCTTTTCCGGATCAATCCGGTACCACCCTGTCACGATGGACCGAAGTTCGTTGATCGGCCCCGCCGCCAAAATCATCACCATATGCACCACAAAGAACCCAACCAGCCCGACCATCATCAGAAAATGGATGGTCCGCGCCGTCTGCCGCCCGCCGAACAGATCCAGCAACCAAGGGGCGATCGCGTTAAAACCGGGAGACATCGAAAGCCCGGTCAAGATCATCACGGGCAGCGCCACAAACAGCACCGATGCATAGGCCAGCTTTTGCAGCACGTTGTAGTGTCGTGTGTGATGAAACCGCAGCCGGGCATGATCGGCCACATCACGGGGCAGACCGCGCAATTCGGCCAGCGTCGGGATCAGCGTGCGCAAATGGCGATTCAAAACGGATGCCACAGCCCAGATCGCCAGTGTCCCCACCAGCACCCAGGCAAAAAAGAAATGGATAACCCGCCCGGTAGCAAGACTGCGGTTGGACGGAATTGTCAGCGCCGCCGGAAAGGCCTGCACGTCTTGATCGGGGCCGGAAACCCCCAGGAGGCCTGTCGTCTCAATCTCAAGGCCGAAAAGGCGGGTGTAGCCGACCAAGGCCTCGCCATCGCCCTGCCGTGCGCCGATTTCCAAAATGGCGTTGTCATAGTCAAATCCGCTCTCTTGCCCGATGTGCAGCGACGGGAAGGCGTTGAATATCTGCAAGCCGGTCAGCATCAGGAAAAACAGGCAGACCGCCCAAATCCAATGGGTGACCCGCGTCCAGCGTGACTGGCGATAGATCAACGGCCCTTTCGTTTGTTCATCCATCATCGCGCCCCTCAAGATTGTGCAGATATCTTCACAAACGGTCGGGGATGATCAATAGTTTCAAACTGTGCGGTTTTCTTGCGCGGCCCGAAATTCAGCCCCGATGCGCACCCGCAGCAAGGGCCGCCACACGTGCCAAAACGTCTGTCACTGCCATGCCAGACCCGATATCCTTGATGATCGCAGATCCAACCACACAGCCATCGGCAATCGCCGCAATCGCCTGTGCTGCCTCTGGCGTGGTGATGCCAAAGCCCACAATCACTGGCAGATTCGTTGCTGCCTTGATGCGCGCCACTTCCGGCGCCACATCTTCCGGACGGGCCGCAGCCGCCCCGGTAATGCCGGTAATGGACACGTAATAGACAAAACCAGAGGTGTTCTGCAGCACC
>JAYTCN010000285.1:0-3905 GCA_043736475.1 Paracoccaceae bacterium | reverse complement strand
GGATCACATTGCCGCTGTCACGGACTTGAATGGGGTACAGGTTGATCTGCGACCCGATGTTCGCCACGATCCATGTGGCACCAGAGGCGTCAATTTCGGTGGCCGTCACATCGGAGATCTTGATCGGCTCGTAGCCGTAGTCGCCGGAAAGTGTGATTAGTCCAGTCATTTGAGTTTCCCTTTCAGCTGTCCCTGCTCATCAGCCTCGGTCTTTGGTTGGATGGACCCGGCCGTGCGACACCCTTATTTGAACTGGTGCGAAGCAGAAGCCTCGAATGAGGCGCATCTATGGCATCGAGTCTTTTGTGGCGAAATGTCGCCGCACCCATGGTGGCCAAGCGGCAAGTCGCCGCCTAAATATTGAATTTCGCCGGGTTCCGGCGGAAATTCGCCACTAGATGTAGAGGGGACTTGCGCTGAATTTTCACGATTTGCTCCGTCGGTCGGTCGCTGAAGATGGACGACCGCAGGCGCGTCGCAGGTGCCGGCGCAGCGTTTCGGCGTCTGCTTCAGGGCAAGGGCGTCGTCAGGGGGGATCGGGTCAGTTCCGCTTCGTGCCGGTTTTTCACGGCAATGCCCGCCTTCGATCCGAGCGGAATTGGCGGCGATATACGGCGGCGGGTTGACGCGCCCGGCTGCGGGCACCGTGCGTGCCGACGACATGGCAAGCTTGTCTGCGGGACCGGGGGAAGCTTGAAGCGGTTCAGGTTTGATCGCATCCGAAATTCGCTGCCCCGCGCTTCGCTCGAACGCGATTTCCGATGTTGGTGTTTCCGTCGAAACCTGAACCGTTCAGATCACAAGGCGGCAATGGCCACAAAGAAGGCGACGACGGTCAGGATCAGCCAAAGGACATGGCCGGGCTGGGTGGACTCCTCGACGGGTTCGCGTTCAGTCTCAAATGCTGCCTGAGGGACGAGGGCGGGAAAGCGGTGCAGGTTCGTCCGCCTTGCGGATTTCCGGCGGCGCGGGATGACGATCGAGGGAAGCGGGCGCATCAAGTTGCGCGCAGCAAAGGTGAGGTAAGCGAAGAGCCAGAAGAATGGGCTGGTTGACGGGCCAAACGAGTCGCTCGACATGTTCGCGGCGACATAGCTGAGGCAGTTCAGTGCCAGGCCAAGGCACAGCAGTCGGGCGGCCGGCGGTCCGCTCTCTGATCGCAAGGCCCGGCCGATTGACGACAGGCAGACGCTCACCACGGTGCCGATCATCAGCGAAACACCGAGCAGGCCCGGCACCCCAAGCGTGCGCATGTAATCGAGCAGAACGTTGTGGCTGTGGGACACGTCCGCTGCGCGGTAGAATATGTCGATGCGCTGACCGGCACCCTGGCCGAGGATTGGGTCGGCAAGGAATTGATCGACGCTGTAGGCCCAGAGGAAGCTGCGGGTCAGCAGGGAGTCGACCTCGCCGTCGCCGCCGAAGAAATCCAACATGATCGCCAGGGCGCGCGGATTGATGAAGCTGAGGGCGACAACGCCGAGCCCCGCGAACACCAGGCTGCCGAGGACGGAAAGTGCCAGCATGCCATAGCGCCGCGCGCCGGTGTGGGCGATCCATGCGTGGCCGCACAGCACCGCAAGAATCGATACCCAGGCGAGGAGAAAATTGGTTTTCGAGCCGGACGCCACAAGACCGAGGAGCATCAGGGTCAGGCAGGCCGCCCTGAACCCGCGCCGCTGTCGCTCGGCCACAAGCAAGGCCATCACCGCCGGCAGCGTGGTCGCGATCGCCATTCCGAACTGGTTCGGGTTCTTGAAAGAGCCGGCGGCCCGGTCGGTGCCCCGGAAGATGATGTCGCGCAGACCGGCGATCTCGTAACCGAGAAGGCTGAGCGCCGACGTCGCCGCCAGCCCCGCCGCCAGCACGTCGACATAAAGGGCCACGCGCTTTCGTGTGACGGTGCTGCGGACCAGGAAGTAGATCGCGAACGCCGCGATCAATGTGGCGATGTAGCGGCTGGCGCGCGACGGCGCCTCTGCCCCGAAGGTCGAGAGCAGCGACCAGAAGATCAGGAAGCCGGCGCAGGCCAGGACGACGTAGATTGCCCGTGTGGCGATCGGGTCGAACGGGTTATTGCGCGCGCGTGCCGCCTCGTACCAGATCGGCATCGCGGCCAACATCGTCAACAAGGCGAGCGACGCGCCTTCCAGCAGATTGACGAGGCCGGGGACCGGAAGTGCCACGAGAAAGGCAAACGCAAGCGCTACCGGCAGATAGGCGGCAGATGGCGCCTCCGCAAGCCGCGGGGAGCGCTGGTCCCCGACCGTCTCAGCTGTCGGGGCACCAGCACCACCGCCCCCCGACGGGCTGTCAGGTCCGTGACCGCTCATGCCGGTTCCATTCGCGCAGCGAAGCGATGCCGAAGCCAAGAAGGGCGGCGAGGCTTACAGCAATTGCCAGCCACACCTTGATGTTGGGCGAACTTGGCACAGTGGGCGTCAGGGCGTCGGCCATGATCCGCAGGTCCTGCCGGTTCTGCCGCTCGCGACCAGCGCCTTCAAGCAGTGTCAGATAGTCCTGGTACATGCCGTCGTAAAAGATCTTCTTCTGCCGTACGGTCTCCAATTCAGCCCAGGTGTCGCTCGCAAGGTATTCGCCCAGTTGCGCAATCTGGCTGGCGATGTTGTCGCGCTCAGCGGTCGTCATGGCGCGTTCAACCTCGACTGCCCGCGCTTCAAAGCCGATTTCCTGCCGGAGGCCCGCCTCGAGGTTCTTGATGCCGCTCTCGGTCGCGTTCGCCGCTTCGGGCGTGGCATCTGCCCTTTGACGGACCTCAAGCAGCCGCCGCTTTGCCACCGCGAGTTCGGCCAGCAGTCGTCGGGCCTCGGGCGTGTCGATGGCGATGGACGACACATCACCGGTCTGGCCAAAATTGGTGTACAGCGAAAGCTTGACCGAGAGCGCCGCGACCTTGGCCTCCAGCGCAGAGTGCTGCTGGCGCAGGAGCGAGATCCTGCCTTCCAGAACCTGCGGCTCGGCGGTGAACAGGCCGGACTCGTGCAGGATTGACCGGATGCGGGCACCGGCGTCATCGGCCTTCTGGCGCAAATCCGTGGCCCGAAGGGTCAGACGGGCGATGCGGCGCGCGACGGCACCTTCGTCGCGCGCGGATATGCCGTCGATATGTGCGCTTGCGAAGGCGTTGACGATATCGACGGCGAGGTTTGGTGACTTTGACACATAGGTCAGGTCGAGCACCCTTGTGTTGCCATTCCGGGCAACCTTGAGGCCGGACCGCACCTTTTGGATCACCGCCAGCAACGGATCGACCGTCGCGGTCCCGGCAGGGGCCAGCCCCAACATCTGGCGCAGTGTCCCAACCAGTCGCCCGATTGCACTGCGATCCGGCGCGAATTCCGGCTGCCGGGCGAGGTCAAGCGAACGGATCACCGCCGCAGTTGTGTCGTCGGAGCGGATCAGCTCCGCATGGGTGTCGAGGTCAATCGCCGTTGCAACGTCGGACCGCGCCGCATCCACCCCGGCATCGGCGTCAAGGTAAAGTGAGACACGCGCGGTGTATTGAGGCTCGGCAAAGACGATGAAGATCAGTGCCACGACGATGCTGGCAGCGATGCAAAGCATCACCGTTGCCGCCTGCCGCCGCACCATCCCGATCGAGGATCTGAAAGTCGGCTGTTTGTCGCGCCAGCCAACGTCGAGCGGGTCTTCAACGTGGCGGGCACGATTCATTACTGGTTTGCCTCCCCTTCAGCAGCGGGGGCACTTGAACCAAAGGCCAGCCGACGAATTTCGACGATATCTCCCGGCATCAGCGCAAGCGACGGCGACACTTCGGTCAGGTCGAGGGCAACGTCGTTTCGGAAGACGATTGCCCTGGTCTCGGCAGGCAAGAGACCGACCAGCGGATTTCCCCCCGCGCTGGCCAGCAGTGTTTCCAGATC
>JAYTCN010000284.1:0-9152 GCA_043736475.1 Paracoccaceae bacterium | reverse complement strand
CCGCCGCATTCTCGCGGTCGATTTCCTCGACGTCGTAGCCGGTGGCCTCGACAACCTTGCGGCGTGAGATGGCAGGGGCCGCAAACCCGACCAGGATCAATTTCGGCAAACCCAGCGTCGTCCAGATAGGACAACCAGGAACAATTATAGCGTGTGTGAACAAGGATCTGCGAGAAACTTGGGGAAACCGTGACACCATCGATACGGTCGCGGATCCAGCGGGCGGCGGCAGTCAGCTCGCTGGTGAAGTCATGCGCGATCACAAACTGCATCGCGCCGGATTAAAGCAACCCCGTGGAATTGTTCGACAGTTCATGTCCAACGAACACCGTCTTCCCTGCCGCCCCCACCAGTTCAAGCGCGCGCGCGACACCCCGGTTCGCGTCGGCCACATTGTAGATGGCTGAAGGCACGCCGTGGGCGTCGAAATACTCCAGCAAAAACTGACAGGTGTTTTCGGGCACCTCGTCAGAGACGACACGCTCTTCGATCCGGAGGTGCGGGAAATCGGACCGCAGGACGCGGCGGCAGCCCATCTCGCGCTCGTGCTGGCACCGATAGGGCACGCTCATGACGATAAGGATGCTGGTGGGGGCGGCTGGCAGAACCTGCCCGATCAGCAGACCAGCGACCGACCCCGCCGAAAACTGATCGTTGCCGATATAGACGCTGCGGCGCGAACTGGGCAGATCCGTGGTCAGGCAGACGACGGGCAGACCGGCGTTGCGCAGGCGGCGGACAGCGCGGTTGATCGCAGGATGTTCGCGTGCCACCACGACCACGCCGTCGGATTCGAGGCCGGTCTTCTCGATCTGGCGGGCAAAGAGCACCGCATCCAGGTTGCTGGTCGTCACATAGTGCCCCGCCACGCGCACACCCGGAACCGTGCAATTGACCTCGACGGCCGCGCCCGCCATGGCGGCGTTGAAGGTTTCGCCGGACTCGCAGAACAGGCTGACCTCGAGCGGGCTGTCTTCGCCTGCGCGGTCCTGGATCAGTTTTTCCAATGCTGCGGTAACGCGGGCACGTGTCTTCTCGCGGACGTTCGGACGGTTGTTCAGAACCCGGTCAACCGTGGCCGGACCGACTCCCGCAAGGGCGGCGATCTGGTTGACCGTTGGTCCCTTCCAGGCGGATTTTCGAGGGTCTTCAGGCATTTTGGCCCCAATCCTGATGCGATAGTCATCAATTTTGGCCATGCGACCACACGCGTACGCGGTTACGGCCTGATTTTTAGCCCATTCTGCAGTGCGGCGCAACATGATTTGAAGAACATCAGGATTTGGCAATCAGTGTTGTTTCCAGACTCGGGGCAAGGCTGGATAAGGGAAGGGTCTTTAGGAGGAGGACCCCCAAATGAAACTCAAATCCCTGATTGCGGCGTCGCTGTTGGCAACCACGGCGCTGGCCGTTGCCGCAGAGGCGCAAGACAAGAAGTTCCGCTTCGTGATGGTGTCGCACATCGGTTCGAACGATGCCAACATGGGTTGGCTGACCGGCTCGCTGAAGGCGTTCGAAGAAAAGTATCCCGACGTCACCACCGAATACATCTCGACCAACCAGTACTCGGTCCAGGAACACGTTCGCCTGCTGGAGCAGGCGATTGCCACCTGTCCCGACGGCATCGCGGTGCCCATCGTGGACTTCAACGCCTTTGAAGGCCCGCTGCGCAAGGCCATCGAGGCTGGCATTCCGGTCGTGGCCTTCAACATCCCCGACAGCCGTCCCTCGGGCGAGCGTATTCCCTACCTGACCTATGTCGGCGGCGACGAGTTCCTGACCGGCAAACACCTGGGCGAATACGCGATGGCTCAGGTCGCGGCGGGCAATATCCCGGCCCCGACCCGTTTGGTCTGCGCCAGCCATGGCGCCGCCCACCAGGGTCTGAAGGCGCGCTGCGCCGGCATGCGCGAAGTGATGGGGGCCGCGGGTGCCAAGGTTGACGAGCTGTTCATCGGCGCCGAGCCGACCGAGGCCCGCAACACGCTGCAATCCTTCCTGCAGGCCAACCCCGACACCAACTACATCTTCACCGTCGCGGGCTGGTCTTCGCCCTGGGCCTGGGGTGTGGCCAACGACATGGGGCTGAGCCCGGATGTCGACAACGAAGGCGTCACGGTGATGACCGTGGACGAAGCACAGGTATCGATCGAAGGCATTCGCGCCGGGCATTTGCTGGCGGCCAACAGCCAGGGCTTCTGGCTGCAGGGATATGCGCCGATGGAATGGCTCTACTGGAACAAGACGCTGGGCTATGAGCCCAAGTCCGACATCCTGACCGGGCCGGTGATCATCAACGCTGCAAACGCCGACAAATGGGCCGAACTGGTCAAGGGCGTGTTCGTCGAGGAAGAGTACAACAAGCAGAACACCTGGTAAGCAAAGCCTTCCTCCTTGGGCAGCCGGGGCCGCTCCCGCCCCGGCTGCTCTGTTCGTTCACCATGGCGCAGCGCCACCTTTCAGTTCAGGGGAACCCCCGACATGAAGCACTTGGTTCGAAGCCAGGGGTTTAGTGCCATGATCGGCATTGCCGTGATGCTGGTGGCCTTTTCGATCATCGACTTTGACGGCTGGTGGACGGTCCTGACCATAACCAACGTCCTGCAGGTCTCGGCGATGATCGGCCTTCTGGCCATGGGTCAGGCGCTGGTCATCATGGCGCGCGAGATCGACCTTTCGGTCGGGTCCGTCTATGGGCTCGCGGGCGTTGCCTTCATCACCCTTGGCGACAGTCTGGGCGTGCCTGCGGCGATGCTGGCGGCGCTGGTCATTGCCGGGCTGGCCGGGCTGATCCAGGGCATGATCGTGGTGCGCGGTGGCATCCCGTCGATGATCGTCACGCTTGGCGGCCTCTTCACCGCGCGTGGCATCATCTACGTCTGGACTGGCGGCTCGGTGCAGGCCTTCCCGAAGGAAGCGCAGGCGCACCCGCTGACCCGTCTCTTCGGCGGCGAGATATTCGGCATCGAGGCAATAGTGTTCTGGACGCTTGGCGTTCTGGCGGTGCTGAGCGTGGTCTTGCTGAAGATGCGCTTCGGCAACCGGCTCTTGGCCACCGGCGGGTCCGAGGCCAGCGCCCTGTCGCGCGGTGTGCGGACCGACCGGGTCAAGATCGCGGCCTTCGTCCTGTGCTCGCTGCTGGCGGGTTTCGCCGGCATCATCACCCTGGCGGACCAGCCGCAAACCCACGTCACCCTGGGCGAGGCGCTGGAACTACAGGCCATCGCGGCTGCGGTCATCGGCGGCTGTCTGCTGCAAGGCGGGCGCGGCTCGCTGCTGGGTGCGGTCCTGGGCGCGGTGATCATCGTCAGCTTCCGCTATGAACTGATCGCCCTTGGTGCCCCATCATCGTGGTTCATGTCCTTCGTCGGCGCGCTGCTGGTCGTGGCGGTGATCTTCAACCAGAAACTTGCCCGCATGGCCGGGCGCAACGTGTGAGGAAACCGATGACCCCCCTTATCCAGGTCAAGAACCTTGATCTCTACTTCGGTTCCTTTCAGGCGCTGAAGAACGTCTCGGTCGATTTCAACGCTGGCGAACTGGTTGGCCTTGTCGGCGACAATGGCGCAGGCAAGACCACACCGATCGGGGTGCTCTGCGGCATCCATGCCCCCACCAGCGGCGAGGTGTTCTTCGACGGCAAAAAGGTGGAACGCTTCCACCCCAAGAACGCCATCGACCAGGGCATCGAGACGATCCAGCAATCGGTCGGCCTGTGCGAAAACCTGTCGATCGCGCGCAACTTCTATCTTGGCCGCGAACCGGTGCGCCGCATCCTGGGCATTCCGTTCCTCGACATGAAGGCGATGCGCGACATGTCGTCCCGCGTGATCCGCGAGTTCGGTCTGCGCGACAACGTCAGCGCCGATGACGAGGTCGAGCGGCTGTCGGGCGGCGAGCGGCAATCGGTCAAGATCGGCCGCGCGGTCGAATTCAAGAACCGCGTCGTCATCATGGACGAACCCACCAACCACCTGTCGGTGCGCGAACGCGAACACGTCAACGAACTGGCCGTGCAGCTGAAGGAACAGGGCCTGCTGGTGATCTACATCACCCATGACATCTTTCAGGTTCACAAGCTGGCCGACCGCATCGTCATCTTGGAAAACGGCGAGAAGATCGAGGATGCCTCGACCTCCGCCATGACCGCCGAGGAGCTGGAAGAAGTGATCCGTCAGGGCGGTCGCGTTGTGGAAACGCGGGACGAGTCTGATGGCCCTTTCTGCCCTGAAACCCCTCGTCCGCCGCCATGCCGAGATCGGAATATTCCTGATCGCTGCGGTGCTGGTGGTGGTATTCTCGGCCACGTCGAACGGCAACTGGGCCAACGAAGCCAACATCGGCACTATCCTGCAGGTCACTGCAACCCTTGGCCTGATGAGCCTTGGCGTGGCGCTGGTGATCGGGCTGGGCGAGATCGACATCTCGGTCGGCTCGATCTTCGGCATGGGGGCGTTGACCTATCTTCTGCTGGTGACACGGATTGATCTGGTCTTTGCGGCGCTGGCCGCCACCGCCGTCGGCGCGGCCATCGGCCTGTTCAACGGGGTGCTGATCACCCGCACGGGAACGCCGTCGCTGATCATCACCCTGGGCACGCTGATGATTTTTCGGGGCGTTGCCATTGCCCTGACCGAAGGCTTTTCCTTTTCGGTTCCCTATGCGTCACGCGATACCTTCACCTATGCCGCGATGGGCGGGGGCGACCTTTTCGGCTTCAACACCGCGATTGTCTGGCTGGTGGTCTTGATTGTGGTCCTTAGCGTGCTTCTGCACGCCATGCCGTTCGGCAACCGCCTGCTGGCGGTGGGCGGGTCATCGGACAGTGCGCGGTCGCGCGGTGTGCGGGTGGACCGGGTCAAGGTGATCGTCTTCGTGCTGTGCGGCGCGCTGTCGGGTTTTGCGGGCAGTCTCGAGGCCGGGAAACTGGGGTTCGCCGACGGCTCCATGGGTCGGTTGATGGAACTCCAGGCCATTGCCGCCTGCGTTCTGGGCGGCTGCCTTCTGGCGGGTTGGCGAATCTCGCTGATCGGGGCGGTGGTCGGGGCTTTCGTGCTGTCGTCGATCCAGTCCTATCTGGTGGTGATGGCGGTGCAGCCGCAATGGTTCATCCTTCTCCTGGGCATCATCGTCGTCGCCGCCGCCCTCGGGGACCGCTCGTTGCGCAACTGGGCGCTGAAGAAATAGGGGAAAGGCCATGAAGAACCGCACTGCCCTTGCCGAGGGCAGCACGGTCGCGGTGACCATGCCCGCCCTCTACTTCCGCAAAGGGAACCTGCAATGAAACTTGGCTTTGTCTCCGACAGTCTGGGCGGCCTGCCCTTTGCCACCGTGCTTGACCACGCCGCGCGGCTGGGTGTGCAGGGCGTCGAGGTGAACACTGGCGGCTGGTCCACCGCGCCGCATTTCGATCTGGCGGCGATGAAATCCTCGGCCTCTGCCCGCAAGTGCTTTCTCAAGGCTTTCTCGGATCGCGGGCTGGAAGTGATCGCCCTGAACGGCAACGGCAACCCGCCGGACCCGACAGACCCCAAACAGGCCGACTGCCTGCACGATACCCTCCGCATCGCGGGCGAAATGGGGATCACGAAGGTCTGCGCCATGTCCGGCCTTCCGGCAGCCGCGAGGGTGACCTGATGCCGAACTGGGTGGTGTCGTCTTGGCCGCCCGAGACGCAATCCATCCTGCGCTATCAGTGGGAAGAAAAGCTGATCCCGTTCTGGACCGAGATGGTGGCGCTGGCCAAAACGAGCGGCGTCGCCCAGATCGCGCTGGAACTGCATGGCAATCAGGTGGTCGACAACGTGCCGTCGTTGCGGAAGCTGCGCGCCGCCGTTGGCCCGGTCATTGGCGCCAACCTTGACCCCAGCCACCTGTTCTGGATGGGCGCCGACCCGCTTATCGCCGCAGGCGCATTGGGCGAGGCGGTCTGTCACGTCCATGTCAAGGACACCTTCCTGAACGCGCCGAAGCAGGCCACCACCAGCCTGCTGGAAAACGGCAGCCTGATGGATATTCCGGGGCGGTCATGGTCCTGCATCACCCTTGGTTTCGGCCATGGCGAGGAATGGTGGCGGCAGTTCTGCTATCGCCTGCGGATGGCCGGCTATGACGGCTGGCTTACCGTCGAGCATGAGGATGTGGTGCTGTACTCGGTCGAAGGGCTGGAAAAATCCGTGGCCCTTCTGCAAGGCGTCATGCCGACGCGGCCTGCGGATTACAAACCGCAGGCCATCTAGCCGGGGCTAGAACACCAACCGATGAGTGGTCACCGGGACCATGCGCACCATGTCTGGGGTCGGATGGCGCGGGCGCGAAGGGGACTGGATCGGTTGCGGCTGGCCCGTCCTGGCCGCCGCCTCGATGGCGATCAGGGCGCGCATGTCCGCCAGCCCCTCGCCGCCATCGGCTTCGGGAGCGGTGCCAGAGGTGATGCAATCCGAGAAATAGGCCACCTGCGCGCCGAAGTGATCGATCTGGGGATAGGTGGTTTCCTCGGTATTTCCACCCGTCCGCAACCGCATCTTCATGGCGAATTCGAACTTGAAACCGGGGTCCAGCTCGATATCCCCCGTCGAACCGACAACGCGGTAATTATCCACCGCCGCCGCGCCAAAGCTGCCGACGAACTGCGCCAGCCCGCCGGAAGGAAAGCGCAAGGTCGCGGCGATGGAGGCTTCGATTTCGCCAAAGCGGGGGTCGTCCTTCGGCTGGGTCAGGGTGGCGGTGGCCTCGACGGGTTCCTCGCCAAAGATGTGCCGGGCAGCGTTGACGCAATAGACGCCCACATCCTGCAACGGCCCGCCCCAATGCGCGGCCTGCAGGCGGTGGTTGCCGGGGGCCATCTGAAAGCTGAAGATCGACTGGAAAATCAGCGGCGTGCCGATGCTGCCCCGCCGGATATGATCCAGCACGGCCAGCGTGCCGGGTTCGTGGTGCAGCCGGTAGGCCGTCATCAGATAAACGCCCGCCGCATCGGCCGCAGCAATCATCGCCTCGGCCTCCTCGACCGAGGTTGCTAGCGGCTTTTCCACCATGATGTGCTTGCCCGCACGCGCAGCGCGGATGGCAAAATCGGCGTGCATGGAATTCGGCAGCGCGATATAGACCGCATCCACCGCATCGGAGGCCAAAAGCGCGTCGTAATCGGCATAGGGCACGACCTGCGGCACGCCGTGGAATGCCGCGAGTTTCGCGCCCTTCTCATCATCGCCTGTCACGATGGCGGCAATGGTGGAATTGCCGCTTTGCGCCACCCCGGGCATGAATGCCTCTTGGGAAATCCAGCCCGCGCCGACGACGGCATATCTGATCATCTTGCTCTCCAATCTTCAGGCGTAAAGCGCAGGACGCGGCGGGAAAGTCAGCGCAATGCGGTCCCCCGATGCCAGCGCGCCGACAATCTGTTCGGCAATGGCGGTGGTGACATAGCCATCCCAGGCACTGGCCCCCACTAATTGCCCGGCGCGTGTTGCATCGACCCAGGCCTGCATCTGCAACCGGTAGGCTTCGGCAAAACGCGGCACCCAGTTGGGCGGGAACGCGAAACTCTGCGCCGCTGAAAGGTTGGTCAGAACCCGCGTGGGGACGGCCATTTCGACGCTGCCCTGCCGGCCCACCAATTGCGCATGCACATGATAGCCGTAGGTCGCGTTCATATAGACCTCGGTCGAGACGATCTCGCCCTTGTCGGTCTGCATCGTCACCATCATCGGATCGCCACCGGGCGCCGAGGTGACCTGAGCCGATGCCATTTCCGACCCCAGCAGCCAGCGCGAGATGTCGATCTCGTGCACAAGCGAATTGGTTGCCGCCATGGCTCCGGTGAACCATTCGGGCGCTGCGGCATTGCGGTGGATGTTGTGCAACAGCACCGGCGCGCCGATCTGGCCCGAGGCGCGGGTGGCCTGCATTTCCACATAGGCCGGATCGAACCGGCGCATGAAGCCAACGGTGACCAAGCGACGGCCGAGGGCGGCTTCGGCCCGAACAATCGCCAGACCCTCGGCTGCGCTGGCGGCGATTGGCTTTTCGCACAGAACCGGCTTGCCCGCAGCAAGGCAGGCCAGCGCATATTCGGCATGGGTCGCATCGGGCGAGGCGATAACCACCGCCTCGACCTTGTCCGAGTTGATCAGCGCATGGGCATCGGTTAAGACAGCGGCCCCTTTGGCCGCACCATTGGCCCGGGCCTCATCGGCATCGCAGACGGCGGCCAGATGCGCGCCACCCGTCACCTCGCGCAAGAGGCGGGCGTGCTCCGCCCCCATCACGCCGGTGCCGATCACCCCGACTGCAAGGCTCATTTCATGTCCAGCCAGGTTTGCGCGGCGGAGGAGCGCTGGATCGTCTCGACCAGCGACTGGATGCGCAATCCGGCGCGGAAATTGAACGGTTCGGGGGCTTTGCCTGCGATGGCGTCGATATAGCCTGCGACTTCGATCGCTTTCAGGTCGTTGAAACCGATCTGGTGGCCAGCGGCGACGCAGAACAGACCATAGGGGGCATGGTCGGGGCTTGCCTCGATCCGGCGGAACCCTTGGCGGCCCTTGGCGTCAGAGGTCGAGAAGTAGTTGAGAACGTTGAAATGTTCCTGAGAAAACGCCAGCGCGCCCTTGGTGCCGTAAACCTCGAAGTCGTGCTGCATCTTGCGACCCGTGGCGATCCAGTTGCCCTCGATGCTGCCGGTCGCCCCATTCCGGAACCGCAGGAAGGCGCGTCCCACGTCATCGACGGTGACCGCCTTGCGCCCGCCGCGACCGTCGGGACGCTCGGCGATCATCGTTACGAGGTCGCCCATCACGCGGGTGATCGGACCACAGAGGAACTCTGCCGTCGCCAGCGCATGCGACCCGATATCGGCCAGCGCGCCGCCACCTGCCGGATCGTGACGGAAGGTGTAGGGGCCAGCCGGATCGGCCATGTAGTCTTCGCAGTGAATGCCGCGATAGCCCCGGATCTCGCCCAGCTCACCGGCTGCGATCATCTCGCGCGCAAGGCCCAGCATCGGGTTGCACAGATAGTTGAAGCCCACTTGGGTTTTCACGCCCGCAGCCTCGGCGGCCAGCGTCATTTCCAGCGCGTCAGCGGCCAAGGGGGCCAGTGGTTTTTCGCAGTAAACATGCTTGCCGGCGGCAATCGCCGCCAGCGAC
>JAYTCN010000283.1:0-1585 GCA_043736475.1 Paracoccaceae bacterium | reverse complement strand
AGGCCAATGCCGCTGCTCCGGACACCCGAAAGCGACACAGTGCAAGCAGCAGGTCAGCACAAGATGTGGTAGTCGCCGGAGTCAAAGGGATAAGCCTTTCCGGGCCGATTGTCCGGGCATTCAGATGCGGGTGCGGGAAGGGTTCAGCGGCTATGTGGCCGAATGGCTGGCCAGCGGCCAGGTCGATCTGGCGATGGCTTACAAGGTACGCGCCGGAACCTTCCCCGATGCCGAACATCTGCTGTTTGAGGATATGCACCTCGTCTCAGGCCGACATGCGCCGCCTTTGGGTCAGGCGGTGTCGCTTTGCCCTTAAATACGAGATGATGAATTCAATAGAATCAATGGCGATGCTTTGCCGTTAAATCTGAGATTTTGTCTTTAAATCCGAGAGTTTTGCCCCTAAAAATGAGACAGGGTTCACAGGTGCGCGGGGCTGGCTACGATGGAGAGGGAAGGGGGCGAGTCTGGTGCAGGCAGTGCTGAAGCCGCGCGCAGGGCGGCGGTCTTGCGTCCGCTTGTTCAAGCATATCTCGCTGGCGAAGGCAGTCTGGAAAGCGGCGTCCGCGATGCGGTTTGGGAGCTCGGGGTCAGCAGGGCGACAGTCTGGCGCTGGATACGGCGGCTCGCCGAGGATGGTGGGCGAACCAGCGCCTTGGCACCTCAGAAGCGGGGTCGACGCGCAGGCACAACAGTCGTATCCGGTGAAGTCGAGACCGTCATCGATGAACATCTCCGCCGATACTACTTGCGGCGTGAGCGCCCTAGCTTGTCGCAGGTAGTGTCGGAGATCCGCATTGCCTGTGGCGAACGCGGGTTGCCTTGCTCCGTGCCTACGTGAAGGAGCCCCGCCTGCTTGCCGCGGTTGACCGGATTGCAGGGCGAACCAGGAAAAGGGACAATCCGCCGGTAACCAAATCTCACATTTAAGGGCAAGAAACGACGCTCAACGCGCCGCGTCTCGGATTTAAGGGCAACGCGACAGGTGCTCACGATGGACTCCCAATCACGCCTCCCATGACAACTACACGGGTAATCCAATCGCAGATCAGATGATCGGGCAAAAGGTGGGGTTGGTGAACCGCTTACGACCTGCGATCATCACGCCCAAATCATCGGCATGGGTGAAGTCGGACTGCGCCATATAGCCTGGCTCCGGCGACTGACGGAAGATGATGTCGCGCTCTGGCCCGTTCAGGGCCCGCCACTGCCGTATCCGCCGCTCCAGAGTGCGCCTTATGCGGTCGTCGGGGAAAGCCATGGGATGCAGACCTTGAAGATGGCGCAACAGGGTGACGGCCTGAAGGGCGCTGTCCTTCTCCAGCAAAGGAAGCAGGTCGACTTCCCAATATCCTGCAAGAGGGTCCGCGACGGTGCGCCCATGCGCGATCTTGCGGTTGGACGGCAATGTCGGATCGGCGTCAAAGCGTCGGGCAGTGCGTTCGCTGAACCCGGCTCGGGCGGCCGCGGTTCGCTGACTGTGGGTCTGGAGGTCTGACATATACAGTCTCACTTGCTGGTCGGTGATGGGTTTGCAGGCCAACCCGAATCCTCCGTTTGACGGCAGAAGAACCCGGCCTACCAA
>JAYTCN010000282.1:0-3923 GCA_043736475.1 Paracoccaceae bacterium | reverse complement strand
GCCTCGCCGGTGAGGGCAAAGGCAACGTCGCCGATGCTGTCATGGCAGCTCGCCCGTGCCAGCCGGGCATTGGCCGGGTCGGAAATTGCCAGAATGGTGACCTGCCCGACCTTGCGCCACGGCAGAAACCCGGCCCTGAGGCAGATGAACGGATCGGCCGTGGCCAGCAGGTCCGGGTCAGGCGGGGCGATGTCGAGGTCGATCCGGCCGATGCCGCTTTGCCGCGACAGTGCCTTCAGCAGCGCGTCGCCGGTGACCAGATCATTGGCCAGCAGCACCGCGCCGAGCCGGGCGCGCGACCGGGTGCCGATCTGCAGCGCCAGTGCCTTGTCCAGCATTTCCCGGGTCATGTCGCCCGAGGCGACCAGCAATTGGCCCAGCCTTGGCTTCGGCTCGGTCAGAACCCCGATTTCACGTGATTGAGAAACAACGGTCACAGCATACTCCGCAACACAGGATTGCGGCAGGATGGATGGGCAGGATTAAAATGCGGTTAAGGCCTAGCCCATCGCCTGCACAAACCGTTCAAACAGATAAAACGAATCCTGCGGACCGGGGCTGGCTTCGGGGTGGTATTGCACCGAGAAGACCGGGCGGTCTTTCATCCGGATGCCGCAATTCGAGCCGTCAAACAGCGAGACATGGGTCTCGATCACCGCGTCGGGCAGGCTTTGGCTGTCAACGGCGAAGCCGTGGTTCATCGAGGTGATCTCGACCTTGCCGGTTTCCAGATCTTTCACCGGATGATTGGCGCCGTGGTGGCCGTGGTTCATCTTGATCGTCTTGCCGCCAAGGGCCAAAGCCAGCATCTGGTGGCCGAGGCAAATGCCGAAGATCGGCATACCGGACGCCGCCATGACGCCCTGGATCATCGGCACCGCGTATTTGCCGGTCGCTGCCGGGTCGCCGGGGCCGTTCGACAGGAACAATCCGTCGGGGTTCTGGGCCAGGATTTCTTCGGCAGTTGTCGAGGCGGGCATGACCAGAATGTCGCAACCAGCCGATGCGAGGCAGCGCAGGATGTTGCGCTTGGCACCGTAGTCGATGGCCACGACCTTGCGGCCCGGCTGCTGCCGCCTTTGGTGCCCGTCGGGCCAGGCCCAGAGCATCTCGTCCCATTTGTAGGATTGCGCACAGGTCACGTCCCCGGCCAGATCTGCTCCTTCAAGGCCGGGAAAGGCCCGGGCTCTTTTGAGCAGATCGTCGATATCGAATTCACCAGACGCCTGGTGCTGGATTGCCACATGCGGCGCGCCTTGCAGGCGGATGGCGCGGGTCAGGCGCCTTGTATCGACGCCGCCGATTCCGATGCGATTTCTGGAACTCAGCCATTTCGACAGATTGCCGGCCGAGCGCCAGTTCGACGGCTCGGTCGGGTCCCATTTCACGATCATGCCTTCGGCCACCGGGTCGGCGGACTCGTCGTCCGCGGCATTGGTGCCGGTATTGCCGATATGGGGGAAAGTGAAGGTCACGACCTGGCCGGCATAGCTGGGATCGGTCATGATTTCCTGATAGCCGGTCATCGCGGTATTGAAACAAAGTTCAGCCGTTGCAATGCCTTGCGCGCCAAAACCCATGCCGTAGAACACCTGGCCGTCGTTCAGGACGATGCAGGCGGTGGGCCGGGAATGCGGGTTGGGCGACAAGGCTTCGGCTTGCTCGGATCGGGTCATTTCGGATCGGTTCCCCTGGTCGGACCGGCAGGTGATAGGGGCGGCGCGGCCCGGCGTCAAGGCGGCGGCGGGCCACGGCCGGGGCGAAAACCGCGGTATGACTCGCGTGCACAATGCGTGCACCGGGCGTGCATCCGCCCGGGCGGGGGCAGCGCCTCAGGCCGAAACAGTTTGCGGATGCCGCCCGCGCCTGCCCGGCTTCGGCGCAACCGCTGCCATCATCGCCGCCAGATCCTGCATTGACCACTGCGCGCCGGCCAGCCAAGCCACGATCAGCTTGCCGTCGCTGTCGAGCGCGGTCCAGGTCCATGTGTCGCCAGCGCCTTCCGGCGCGGCCTTGGCGGTCGCCACGTTCTTTGCCCTGGAACCGGCGAACGACCAGATTTCGTCGCACCGGACCCGCCTGGCCGTGCCGTTGCGCACTTCGCGGTCATGCAGGTCAGCGCAGAACTTGCCAGCGTCGATCAGCAGCTTTGCAGCGGTGTGGATCGACACAGCGCAGATGCGCGAGATTGAGGGCATGGATGCACCCTCGCAAAGCCGGGTGAGGATTTGGGCACCGGTTTTATGGGCAGGTTGTTTATGCCCAATATATATGAACTTTTATGCTTGGTGCTAATCAAAAAATTCATCTAGACGAAACAAGCCTCAGTCCGGGTCGTTCGCCCAGATATACCCGTTCCACGTCTTCTGGGCGAAATGAGAGCAGCTTCCCAAGATCATCAACGGAATACCCAAGCTTCTCACGATGGAAGGCTATCATTCTGGCAAGGCGAAAAGGCCTTTCCATTTCAATTTCAACTGGTTCGCCCTGTTTGAACGTAGAACTGTACTGAACGCTCAATGACTTATACTGCGACGGAGTGATGATTTTAATATCAAATGCACGGCGAATAAGCGCCTTGATGGAAACCTTCCAATAGGCCTTAACCCGACCCAATCCACTCAACCTCACTGAGGCCAGATAAGGCTTTATTTCTAGCGCCGGCATCAAGAACGAAGCAGCGAACCGATGCGCTTCCGCTTCCATCTTCTCATCATCATCGGGCAGCGAATGCATCACCATATGCCCAAGTTCATGCGCAAGAGAAAACCTGAATCTATCGCCGGGAACATCTTTGTTCATGAAAAATAGCGGTGGCATGCCCTCAACCCGGAAGCTGATCCCATCGAGAAGGTTGGTTCCGAATGGAGCAAGCACCACGATACCGCCAGCCTCTTCTATCAAGCCCACCAAGTTTTCGATCGGGCCTTTAGGCACCATCCAATAAGCCCGCAACCGCTCTGCAGCCTTTTCTGGGCTTATACCTCCATCATCCAGGTCGATTTGCGGAATAGGCTTCGCAATTTCGACTTCATAAGAGCGCAGCAGCTTGGCAATGTGCTGCCGCCGAATGTTGATGACGGCCCCGATCCGGGCAAGCGGCTTTGCGCCAGCCGAGCGCGTTTCCGAAAGTGGAAATGTGGAAATCCCAACGCCCGCTCGTTTTGAAAAAAGTACGATTCTGGGAATCGAAGCACCTCCGAAAGCCGCTCCAGTGCGTCATCGCCCGGCTGGGTATTCAGCCCATGTTCAAGCTTCGAAATGAAGGCCTGCGTCACGCCGGATTTCTCGGCCAATTCTGCCTGTGTAAATTCCCGCGCATCCCTTGCAAGTCTCAACATGTCCGCGTTGAAAACCCTATCCACGTCGCCCTCGCGTCTTTTCCGCGTCAAAATCGCTCGACTCAGTTCCGGCGAATTTCTTCGGCGTGATGTCTTCCCATTGTGCCGCGCCGTCAATCATGGACACCTGAGCGGTCCAAAAGATGTTCCGGCCCCACGGCCGGGCGATCATGACCCGTTCCAGGTGTGAACCCGATGCGTCGAGGTGGTAGCCAGCAGTCAGGCGGAAAGCCGGTTCAGGAAGCTCGGGAAACGACTTTTGATCATCGTAATCTTGCTGTTGTTTTGTCTGGTAATTGCTGTGCTTCCCGTTGGGCTTCACTTTCTTGAACCGGGCCAATGCCCGGTCCTTGTAGTTCAGCACATGAAGGCCCCTCACTTTGAGCGAGTGCAGCCCCGGTGCGGTGTCTGCAGCTGCGATCATGCGTTTCTCAGCATGAGAATAGACACAATTCGCGGCAGTAGTATCGCTGTGTTCCGCGCGCGCCGCGTTCGAGTAAGCGTCACTGAAGTAGAACGCCACTGCCTCATCTAATATACCGTAGATCACCGGCAAAACGTCGATGACGGCCTCCATCGCAT
>JAYTCN010000281.1:0-1593 GCA_043736475.1 Paracoccaceae bacterium | reverse complement strand
GATAATCGGTGCCATCGGTGATGTCGCCCCAAGCGGTGTTGGCGGCGATCACATAGCCATTGCCTGCGGTGCGGTCAAAGCCGATGCGGACGTGGCTGCCGTCTTCAAAATCCGACGACAGCAGGCAGCCGTTGCCCAGCGTGGTGTCAATTTGCACGGCCCAACCGCCGGCCTCGGAATAGGGCACGAGGTCTTGCGCAAAGGCGGTGGTGGATAGCAAAGCAAAGCTGCAGGCGGCGGCGTATTTCAACAGAATCATGATCTCTCCCAAAAGGTTGTTATTCGGCCTAACTGGCAGGAAATTGTGAATGAACTGTGGCCGTGGGCATCAATCGGTTTGCAGCATGTAGCCTTCACCCCGCACAGTTTGCAGATAGCGCGGGGATTTCGGATCATCCTCGATCTTGCGACGCAGGCGGGTGATTTGAACATCGACCGCGCGTTCCTGGCCCGCGCTGTCTTCGCGTGGCATGTCGCCCACCAGTTTGTCACGCGACATCGGTGTGCCGGGTTGCGCAGAGAATATCCGCATCAGGGCAGCCTCGGTTGAGGTCAGGCGGATCAGATCCTGACCACGCCAAAGCTCGCCCCGGTCCATATCGTAGCGGACCGGGCCCATGTGCAGCACTTTCGGTGCAGGACTGGAAGGTTTGGCCGCAGGCATCCGGCGCAGGATGGCATTTATGCGCAGCAGCAGTTCCTTGGGCTCGAACGGTTTGATCAGGTAATCATCCGCGCCGGCTTCAAAGCCTTCGATCCGGTTGTTGGTCTCGCCCTTGGCAGTCAACAGCAGGATCGGCACGGTGAGAGTGGCACGTAAGGCGCGGGTCAGGCTGATGCCGTCTTCGCCCGGCATCATCACATCCAGCACCAGCATGTCAAATTCCAGCCCAGCCAGCAGGCGGCGGGCCTGGGCGGCGTCGCGGGCGGTCGAGACAAGAAATCCATTGCGGATCAGGAATTTCTGCAACAAGCCGCGGATACGTTCGTCGTCGTCCACAACCAGCAGGTGAGCGGGTAATTCGGTCATGTGCTGCCCTCTTTCAGGCCTTGATACTGGCGGCGTTGCTCGGCGTCCATCATTGCCTCTAGCACGGTGCGAAAGCCCTGCACGGCGCTTGGCCCCGCCGCACGGTAGGCGGCGCGCATGCGGGCACGTTGGGCATCGGACAGGGCACGCTCCAAGCTGTGGCCTTTGTCAGTGAGGTAAAGATGCCGCTCGCGCTTGTCTTGTTTGCCGACGCGGGCTTCCACCAAACCATCTTCGAACAGGGTGCGCAGTACGCGGTTCAGCGATTGTTTGGTCACACCCAAGATGGTCAGCAAATTGCCCACCGTGGTGCCCGGAGAGCGGTTGATGAAATGCACGGCGCGGTGATGGGCGCGGCCATAATCCATGTCTTCAAGGATGCGGTCGGGGTCAGCCGTGAAGCCGCGATAGGCGAAGAACATCGCCTCGATCCCCTTGCGCAGGTTCTCATCAGTCAGGAACAGCAGGCTTTCGCCGCCAGTGCTTTGTTCGGCCATCGAAGTCTCCTCGCCGCATAAGATACGTCAGGGTTGTTGACATTCCAAGACATAAGGTTTAGCGGA
>JAYTCN010000280.1:0-3927 GCA_043736475.1 Paracoccaceae bacterium | reverse complement strand
TCAGTGGCAGAGACGGTAAACTGAATTCCCGTGCGCATCCCGCTGAACCGCACATTCAGAAGAACAAGGGAATCCAAAGCCGGACTCCTTCGTTGCGGCCAATCCACTAGGCCAATATCCGCATCGCTCATAGGGCCGGGCAAGCGCATCAGGATTGACTGGCGTTCGAGTCACTGATTCGCTACATTGTGGCCGACCGCTCCGCATTGCAACGACGGGGCAGCGCAGGCAGGCTTAGATGATGGGCAGTCATTCATGACGGACATGGTATTTGGCACGGCCGCCGCCAAACCCGGCGAACCGGTGCTTTCGCACTGGTGGCGCACGATTGACCGGTGGTCATTGGGGGCGGTGTTTTTCCTGTTCTGTCTGGGGATTCTTTTGGCCATGGCGGCGTCGCCGCCATTGGCCGAGCGCAACGGTTTGCCGCCGTTTTACTATGTCACCCGACAGCTGGTTTTCGGTGTCATGGCCCTGTCGGCGATGACCTTGGTTTCGATGCTGTCGCCGACGCAGATCCGGCGTTGGGCGACCGTCGGATTTGTCGTCTCGGCATTGGCAATTGGTTTTTTGCCGTTTCTGGGCACCGATTTCGGCAAAGGCGCGGTGCGCTGGTATTCCTTGGGTTTTGGTTCGGTCCAGCCTTCGGAGTTTCTCAAGCCCGCCTTCGTTATTTTTGCCGCCTGGCTCATGTCGGCATCGCACGATATTGGCGGGCCTCCCGGCAAGTTCCTGTCGTTCGTGCTTGCAGCAATACTGGTTCTCTTGCTGGCATTGCAGCCCGATTTTGGCCAGGCCGTGCTGGTGCTTGCATCGTGGGGACTGATGTATTTCGTCGCCGGTGCGTCCATTGTCTTGCTGGTGGTTCTTGCCGGCCTCGCCATTTCCGCGGGCATGTTGGCCTATAATTCATCCGAGCATTTCGCCCGTCGAATTGACGGATACCTGATGCCAGACGTCGATCCGCGCACCCAGATCGGCTATGCGACGGATGCCATACGCGAGGGGGGTTTTTTTGGCGCCGGTGTCGGCGAAGGATCGGTCAAATGGTCATTGCCCGACGCGCATACCGATTTCATCATTGCCGTCGCCGCCGAAGAATACGGCCTGGTGCTGTGTGCCATCATCATCGGACTGTTCCTCACCGTGACCATCCGGTCGCTGTTCCGGTTGATCCGCGAACGCGATACTTTTGTCCGACTGGCCGGCGCCGGCCTTGCCGGACTGATCGGTATGCAGGCAATCATTAATCTTGGCGTGGCGGTGCGGCTTTTGCCGACAAAGGGAATGACCCTGCCGTTTGTCAGTTACGGTGGATCATCGCTGATCGCCATCGGCCTTTTGCTGGGCGCATTATTTGCATTCACCCGCCGTCGCGCCCAGGACGAGATGAACGACTACATCGGCATTGCCCGTTGATCATGGCGCGGGTTCCGCTTCTTGTGATCGCGGCGGGCGGAACCGGTGGTCACATGTTTCCCGCTCAGGCACTGGCTGAGGAAATGTTGGCTCGCGGATGGCGGGTGACGTTGTCGACCGACGAACGCGGCGCGCGTTTCGCCAGCGAATTTCCGGCTGAAGTGGGGCGGGAAATCGTCCGGTCCGGCACGATCACCGGCGGCGGAATCATCGGCAAGGCGCGTGCCCTTGCCCGGATCATGGCTGGCGCAATGGCAGCCGGCAGATCGATGCGACGCGACAGTCCAACGGTGGTCGCAGGGTTTGGCGGCTATCCGGCGATACCAGCCCTGGTCGCGGCCATCATTACCCGCCGCCCACGCCTGATTCACGAACAGAACGGTGTATTGGGCCGGGTCAACCGGCTGTTTGCCCGTTACGTGCGTTTCGTCGCCTGCGGAACCTGGCCAACCAGGGTGCCAAGCGGCGCGATCGCCGTCCACACCGGGAATCCGGTTCGCCGTACGGTGCTTGACCTGCACGGCACCCATTATCGTCCGCCGTCGGCACAAAACGAACTTTTCCTGCTGGTCATCGGTGGCTCGCAAGGCGCATCGGTTCTCGCCCAAATGGTTCCAGAAGCGGTTGCCCTGCTGCCGCTGAACCTGTGTCACCGTTTGCGGGTTTCGCAACAGTCGCGACCCGAAGATGCAGCGCAGGTCATTGCCCGCTATGAAGACCTTGGCATCCAAGCCGAGATTGCGCCGTTCTTCGCCGACGTTCCGCGTCGTCTGGCGGATGCTCAACTGGTGATTTCGCGGGCCGGCGCCTCATCGGTGGCCGATATATCGGTGATCGGCCGCCCGTCGATCCTTATCCCGTTTGCTGCGGCACTGGACGATCA
Source organism: Paracoccaceae bacterium (assembly GCA_043736475.1). Taxonomy (GTDB): domain Bacteria; phylum Pseudomonadota; class Alphaproteobacteria; order Rhodobacterales; family Rhodobacteraceae; genus JANMOK01. The sequence continues at coordinate 1,625 of JAYTCN010000280.1, read as the reverse complement.
TCAGACCGCCAATGCCCGCCCTTTGGCCGAAGCCGGGGGGGCACTCGTCATCCAGGAAGCCGACTTGACGCCAGCGGTGCTTGCTGGGCACATGGCGGCGATTTTGGGCGACCCGGAACTGGCCCGTGACATGGCGGGCAAAGCAGCGACGGTGGGAAAACCCGCCGCCGCCGCCGAACTGGCGGATCTGGTGGAGGCCTTGGCCAGAACGAAGACAGGATTGACGACATGAACGCCACCCGGCTGCCCGTTGACATCGGCCCGATCCATTTCTCGGGCATTGGTGGCATCGGCATGTCGGGCATCGCCGAGGTGTTGCTGACCTATGGCTATCAGGTGCAGGGGTCCGATCTGAAAGCGTCCAAGATTACCGAGCGGTTGGAAAAGCTGGGTGCGCGGGTATTCATTGGGCAAAAGGCCGGGAATCTGGCGGGTGCCGATGTGGTGGTGATGTCAAGCGCCATCAGGCCGGGCAACCCCGAACTGGACGAAGCCCGCCGTCGCAAGCTGCCGGTGGTCCGTCGGGCCGAGATGTTGGCCGAGCTGATGCGGCTGAAATCCAACGTCGCGGTGGCCGGCACGCATGGCAAGACCACGACAACGTCAATGGTCGCGGCCTTGCTGGATGCAGGCGGAATCGACCCGACGGTGATCAACGGCTGCATCATCCACGCCTATGGCTCGAACGCCCGCATGGGTGCGGGCGAGTGGATGGTGGTCGAGGCCGACGAGAGCGACGGCACTTTCACCAGACTGCCGGCGACAATTGCCATTGTCACCAACATCGACCCCGAGCATCTGGACCATTACGGGTCGTTTGACGCGGTGCGGGAAGCGTTTCACACCTTTGTCTCCAACATCCCGTTTTACGGGCTGGCGATTTGCTGCACCGATCACCCCGAGGTTCTGGCCTTGGTTGGGCGCATCCATGACCGGCGTGTCGTGACCTATGGCTTTAACAAACAGGCCGATGTGCGGGCGGAGAATCTGACTTACGAGAATGGCAAGGCGCATTTCGATGTGGTGCTGCAAGCCGAGGGATCGCGGATCGACGGTTGCGTGCTGCCGATGCCGGGGGATCACAACGTTTCCAACGCCTTGTCGGCGGTGGCGGTGGCCCGGCATCTGGGGATCAGCGCCTATGACATCAGGCAGGCGCTGGCCGGATTTGGCGGTGTCAACCGCCGCTTTACCCGGGTCGGCGAGTGGAACGGGGTGACCATCATCGACGATTACGGCCACCATCCGGTCGAGATTGCCGCGGTCCTGCGGGCCGCGCGCCAGTCCGGCACGGGCCGGGTGATCGCCGTGCACCAGCCGCATCGCTATACAAGGTTGCACGACCTGTTCGAAGAATTCTGCGCCTGCTTCAACGATGCGGATGTGGTGGCGATCGCCAATGTCTATTCGGCAGGGGAAGCGGCGATTGCGGGAGCGTCAAGGGACGCTCTTGTCGCTGGATTGGTCGCGCATGGGCATCGGCGGGCGCTGGCTTTGGACGATGAAGCTGGATTGGCGGGACTGGTGAAGGCCGAGGCGCGGCCGGGGGATATGCTGGTGTGTCTGGGGGCCGGGACGATTACGGGATGGGCACATGGGTTGGTGGAGAGGTTGAAGTGACAATG